>JAQTVS010000172.1 GCA_028706735.1 Thiomonas sp. | reverse complement strand
CGCCCGAGGCGCCCCAGTATTGCGGCTTGTTCTCCACGCTGAAATGCGTTTCATCGATCTTGCTGATGCGCCCGCAGGCGATGGTGCAGCCGAAGCAGGCCTGGTTGGTGACCAGATTGGGCTTGCCGTCGGTCTTGCGCGGCTCGTGCATGGCCTCGCCCGAAATGTCCTTGGCGCCCTCGAATTGCACGTCGCGGTGGTTGCGCGTGGGCAGGGCGCCAATCTCGTTGATGACGTTCATCAGCACCTGCGTGCCGTATTTAGGCAGGCCCTGGCCGGTGACGGCGTTGTCGTGCAGCACTTTTTTGCCCGCATTCACCGCCTGGAAGAAGGCTTTCGGATCGCGCACATTGCCCACGCCCTTGGTGCCGCGCACGGCAATGGCCTTGAGGTTCTTGCTGCCCATCACCGTGCCTACGCCGCTGCGCCCGGCGGCGCGGTGCAGGTCGTTGACCACGGCGGCGTACATCACGCCGTTCTCCCCGGCGCGGCCGATGGAGTTCACGCGGATCAGCGGGTCCTGGTGGTGGTTCTTGATCCAGGGCTCGGTTTCCCACACGGTCTTGCCCCAGATGGGGGAGGCGTCGCGCAGCTCGGCCTTGTCGTTCTCGATGGACAGATACACCGGCTTGGCCGACTTGCCCTCGACAATGATCATGTCCCAGCCCGCCATCTTCAGCTCGGCGCCGAAATAGCCGCCGGAGTTGGAGCAGGCAATGGCGCCCGTCAGCGCCCCTTTGGTGATGACCGAGTAGCGCCCGCCGGTGGACACCATGGTGCCGGTGAGCGGCCCGGTGGCGTAGATCAGCTTGTTGTCGGGCGAGAGCGGATCGACCTTGGCGTCGACCTCCTCGACGAAATACTTGGTCGCCAGGCCGCGCTGGCCGATGTACTCGCGCGCCCACTGCATGTTCAGCGGCTCGCTCTTGATGGTGCCTTGCGTGAGGTTCACGCGCAGAATTTTTCCGGCCCAGGTCATGGTCGTCTCCTCAATGTGGTGTGCGTTCAGGCCGCGGCGTTCTGGTTGCCCAGCTTGTCGGCCCATTGCTGCATGCGCGACAGCCCGGTCCAGCTGGCATCGACATAGGTGATGGCGCCAGTGGGGCAGGCTTCGGCACAGGCTGGTTCGCCGCCGCACAAGTCGCATTTCTGCACCTTGCCGGTGTCGGCGACATAGTTCACCGTGCCGAACGGGCAGGCAATGGTGCAGACCTTGCAGCCCACGCACACGTCGTCGAGCACGATCTTGGCGCCGGTGGCGGCGTCGAGTTTGATGGCCTCCACCGGACAGGCGTGCAGACACCAAGCCTCATCGCACTGGGTGCAGGTGTAGGGCACCTTGCGCCCGGTTTCGTGGAAATCGAACACCTTGATGCGACTTTTTGAGGTGTTGAAAATTCCGTAGTTCTCATACGAGCAGGCCATCTCGCATTGCAGGCAACCCGTGCACTTGTCCGGGTCGATATGCAGGGACTTTTGCATTTGCATCTCCTCGATTGTTATGAATGCTGATGCCAACAGACGACACATTGACTCAAGGAAAACAACAAGCCAGCACCGTCTTGACTGTTGCAATATAGGCCGAGGTTCCGAGGGAAGATAGGCCCGGAATTCGAGTGCTTGAGTAACGCGGTCGGGTATGTCTGCCCGCGTTATCCACCTGCTGTGCAACGTGGTGAAAAAGGGAGGCGTTCAGCCCGCCATCACCTTGCGGGCGATGCGCGCCAGCGGACGTTCGATGACATGCTCCATGCGGTGCGGCAAGGCAAGAGGCCTGAGCAGCATCTTCACCGCCTGTTCCATGGGCAGCAGCGCGCCCACGCGCCGATACAGCCGCTGGCACACCTGCTCGAAGGGCACTTCGTCTGCTTCGCCTGGCGCATGGCGGAAGGCCCAGACATAGCGCAGAGCGATATCCGAGTCGCTAGTGCGCAGCTCGTTGAGCCGCCGTTTGAGCGCGCCGAAAATCCGCGCGCGAGACAGCGCGCGTTCGGCATTGAGCTGCCTGAAATAGCGGTAAAAGTGTTTGTAATGCTGCACTTCATCGAGCCGGATGCGCTCGGCCAGTTCGTTGAGAATCGGCTCGGCAATGAGGTCGCGCAGGGTTTGGTAATAGGTTGCCGTGCCGGTTTCCACCACGCACCGGGCGACGAGTTCCAGCGCGCGGTCGTCTTCCAGTTCGTCCACGGTACATAGGCGCGAGTAGTCCGCGAAGAATGCGGCGTAGGCGGTCTGCCAGTCGAACTCGGGCCAGACGGTTTGCACATAGGTTCTGAGCGCGCGGCCATGCTGCAGTTCCTCGGGTTCCCACTGGTGCTGCAGCCAGTCGGCAATCTGCGGATAGGCGTCGAAATGCGCGACCAGATTGCGGGTATAGGTGCCCGAGCCGGATTCAACGAACGAGGCGCTGACCAGCAGGTAGAACAGGTCGTCGTTGTCATGCACCGTCTCGATCTGAATGCGCGAAAAATCAATCCAGTCCAGCGTCCAGTGCGGGGTCCGACCGTCGCTGGATGGCGCCGGGACAAGGGTTGCCGGCAGGGTGATGCGGTCCATGGAAGCTCTCTTTGGCGATGTCATGGTTCAAGAATAGACTGAAAAATCCAGTGCACAGTTCATCTTCCCGAGTGGAACAAGCCTAAACTTGTCACAAGGTATGACCCCACAACTTTTGCCTTAGGAGCATGTCATGTTGCATAAAAAGTCGCTTGCTGTTGTCCTCTCTGCCAGCCTGGTTGCGCTGTCGCTGGGCGGTTGCGCGAATATGAACGAGTCACAGAAAACCACTGCGTCAGGTGCGGGGATCGGCGCTGCGGCTGGCGCGGTCATTGGCGCGCTCACCGCTGGCGGCAATACCGGCAAGAGCGCGGCGACCGGCGCAGTGGCCGGGGCGGCAGTCGGCGCCTTGGGGGGCTATCTGTGGAATCAGCACTTGGAAAAACAGAAGCAGGATCTGCAGGCGCAGGCGCAGGCGTCAGGCACGGGTGTGCAGGTGACGCAGACGCAGGACAACCGGCTGAAAATGAATGTGCCGGCCGACGCGGGCTTTGCCACGGGCAGTGCGCAGCTCAGTTCGCGCATGTATCCCATTCTGGAGAGTTTGGCCACGGGGCTGAACCAGAATCCGTCGGAAACCGTGCAGGTGTTCGGTTTCACCGACAGCACGGGAACCGACGCGATCAACTATCCGCTGTCTGAAAACCGCGCGCTGACGGTGAAGAACTTCCTCGTCTCGCGCGGCGTGGCGGCGCAGCGCGTCACCACCCAGGGCCTGGGCCCGCAAAACCCGGTGGCGAGCAATGCCACGGCGCAAGGACGTGCAGCCAACCGGCGGGTGGAGATCTATGTGGCCGTGCCCGCCCAGCGCTGAGTCGGCGCCTCAAACAGCGGATGGAGGTGCGGCGCTGCGCTCTTGCAGCCAACGCCGCACCGCGTTTTCGGGCATGGGGCGGGCGTAGAGATATCCCTGCATGCGGTCCACGCCTTCCTGATCGAGCAACTGCGCCTGCTGCGCGGTCTCCACGCCTTCGGCCACAAGCCGCAGGCCCAGCGCACGCGCCATGCCGACGATGGCGCGCACCATTTCGTGCAAACGGGGCTGATCCAGCATGCCGCGCACGAAGCTTTGGTCAATCTTGACCGTGTCGAAAGACAGCCGGTTGAGCGTGGACAGCGAGGAATAGCCGGTGCCGAAGTCGTCAATCGCCAGGCGAAAGCCCTGCTGGCGGAGCTGGGCGGTGATGCGTTCCATCGTCTCGCCCCGTGCGGCGGCGTCCGACTCGGTGATTTCCACGCAGAGCGCCGAAGGGGGCAACTGATGCGCCGCCATCGCGGCGGACAGATAGACCGGAAACTGCGGGTCGAGCAGCGCCGCGGGCGGGAAGTTGACCGAGGTATATGCGGCGTCTGTGACCAGGTTCGCATCGCGCCATTGCGCCAATGCGGCGAGCGAGCATTGCAAGATCAGGTCGGTCAGCGGCGCCAACAGCCCGACGGATTGCGCCAGAGGAATGAACTCCGCCGACTTGCTGGATGAGGCCGATCATGGGAGTAGCAAACGAGTAGCAAACGCTTCAGATAGAGAGTCGTTTTTTCAACGGCACGCAGCTTGCAAAACATGAGGGTTGAACTGTAAAGACTCGCGGGATGGGGGCGCAGCACCTCAGGCGGCGAGGACCATGGGTTCCGGTATCGGGTGCTCCAGCAGATCCACAGCTCTGCGCAGCGCATCGAAACACTGGGGATCAAGGGCGGCGCCCACGGTTTCGGACATGATCTGCAGGGTTTTGGGAATGGGCACGGCGCCGCGGTAGGGCCGGTCGGCGGAAATGGCGTCGAAGATGTCGGCGGTGGTGATGATGCGGGTTTCCAGCGCGATGTGTTCGGCGGTGAGCCGGCGCGGGTAGCCCGTGCCGTCGAGCCGCTCGTGATGCGCGCCAGCCACGCGGGCCAGCTCGGAGAAGGCGCTGATCCGTCCCAGGATGCGCTCGGTGTAGGTGGCGTGCATCTGCACGGCTTCCCATTCGGCCGCGTCGAGTTTTCCGGCCTTGTCGAGCACCGCATTGCTCACGCCGAGCTTGCCCACGTCGTGCAGCAGCGCACCGCGGTACAGCCAGCGGCGGCGCTCGGGCGCGAAGTCAAGCTGGGTGGCAATGTGGTCGGCGTAGAGCGCCACGCGGGCGCTGTGCCCGGCGGTGTAGGGACTCTTGGCGTCGACAATCTGGCCGAAGGCTGCGGCGATTTCGTCCAGATAGTCTTCGTCCAGCGGCACGCAGCATTGCGCGGGCTCCAGCGCCAGCACCTGGCTGCCGAGATCCGGGTCGCCCAGCGTCTGCCAGAAGGCGTCCTGCTCGGACAGGGTGAGAAAGGCATCGACCAGTGCGGGATCGAACCAACTGCCGCGGCGACGGCGGATTTCCTCGCGCGCCTCGGCCGGGCCGCTGGCGGTGAAAAACACATCGACCACCTGCGACAGCAAGGCCAGCCGGGCGTACAGCGGGATATGCTCGCCCGTCAGACCTTCGGGTTTGCCGCTGCCGTCCCAATGTTCGTCAAGGCCGTGGATGCCTTGCGCCACGTTTTCGGGAAAGCGCAGTTGCCGCGCAATGTCGGCGCCGCGCTGGCAGCGGGTTTGAATGAGTTCCTGCGCGATGTCACTGCCATTGCGAAAGATGTTGAGCGTGGCGCGAAAGCGCTCGGCCAAGCCGCTGCGCAGGCCGGTGTGGTCGAGCACGAAGCGCAGCACATGCGGCAGGCTGCCGTCGAGCAGTTTGAAATCGCGCTTGAACTGCAGATCGTCGGCGAGATAGAGCTCGCAGATCCGGGCGGCATTGCTGCTGCAGCCCAGGTCTTTAAGCAGCAGGGTGTAATACAACTCCCATTGTTGCGGTGCGGGCAAGCCGATTTCGCCGCCGACCGACATGCCGATCCAGGCGCAGCGCACGCAATGCCCTTCGGGCTGGCCCTCGGTCATGTCAAGCGCGTGGCTCAGGGCACTCATTAGTTCTGCGAGTTTCAGATCATGCATTTATTCAGCATAGAAGCGCGGGATTTCCCCTATTTGTTGCATTGCCGCATTTGTTGCGTGAAAGTGTGAAATTCCTCACGAATTCCACGAGTTCGGCCTACGTATGTGGGAATGCGTCCCTCTCTACAATGGCGTTTTATCTCCCAGGCCCGCCCGCGCCGGCCGCCGTTCCCAATGAACGCCCCTGCCTCACACGTCCCCCAACTCATCCCCGCGCTAAGCCAAGACGCGGCCGATGCACCAGTCCGCCTGCGCGAAATTCCGTACAACTACACCTCCTTTTCCGACCGCGAGGTGGTGATGCGCTTGCTGGGCGGCGAGGCCTGGGACTGGCTCAACCAGTTGCGGCAGGAACGGCGCACCGGCCGTTCGGCGCGCATGTTGTACGAGGTGCTGGGCGACATCTGGGTGGTGCAGCGCAACCCGTTTTTGCAGGACGATCTGCTGCAGAGCCGCAAACGCCGTGCCGCGCTGATCGACGCGCTCGAACACCGCCTGCGCGAAATCGACCGCCGACGCGACGACAGCGCGCAAAGTGGCAGCTCGGACGCGCAGCGCGACGCCCTGGTGCGGCAGTTGCTCGACCGCGCGCGCGCGGCAGTCGCCGCGTTTTCCGCCTGGTTTGACGAAGCGGCGGCGCTGCGGC
>JAQTVS010000171.1 GCA_028706735.1 Thiomonas sp. | reverse complement strand
CGGGGCGAAAATAACTTGACCACACTATGCAAAACACGCTTCCTGCGCGTGAAGGGCGCGGGGCACATGCCCTGCGCGCCATCACGATCGACCGCCATTTCACCCGCCATGCCGAGGGCTCGGTGCTCGTGGCCTTTGGGCAGACCCGCGTGCTGTGCACCGCCTCCGTCGAAGAGCGCGTGCCACCGCACAAGCGCGGTTCCGGTCAGGGCTGGGTGACGGCGGAGTATGGCATGCTGCCGCGCGCCACGCACACGCGTGGAGAGCGCGAAGCCAAGCGCGGCAAGCAGCAGGGCCGCACCGAGGAAATCCAGCGTCTCATCGGGCGCTCCCTGCGCGCGGTATTCGATTTTTCTGTCCTTGGCGAGCGGCAGATCACCCTGGACTGCGACGTGCTGCAGGCCGACGGCGGCACGCGCACCGCTGCGATCACCGGCGCGGCGGTGGCTGCCTGGGACGCCTGCCAATGGTTGATTGACTCGGGTCGTGTGACGCAGCATCCCATGCGGCAACTGGTGGCGGCTGTGTCCGTTGGCCTGATTGCAGGCGAATGCCGTCTCGATCTCGACTACGCCGAAGACAGCCAGTGCGACACCGACATGAACGTGGTCGGCACGGCCAGTGGCGCGCTCATCGAGGTGCAGGGAACGGCAGAAGGTGCGCCGTTCTCTCGGCAGCAGCTCGACGGGCTGGTGGATCTGGCGCAACAGGGCATTGCCGAACTGGTGATGTTGCAACGCACGGCGCTTGGGCTGTGAGCGGGGTGGGCGCTGGGTCGGTCGTTCTGGCCTCGGGCAATCCGGGCAAGCTGGCCGAGTTGTCCACGCTGTTGTCTCCCCTGGGGTGGCAGGTGCGTGCACAAAGCGAATTTCATCTCCGTGAGGCCGAGGAGCCGCATCCCACCTTCATCGAGAACGCGCTGGCGAAGGCGCGTCACGCCAGCTTTCACACTGGACTGCCAGCGCTGGCTGACGATTCCGGTCTGTGCGTGAATGCCCTGAACGGACTTCCCGGCGTGCGCTCCGCACGCTTCGCGCCGCTACAAGACGCGCCACGCACACAACAGGATGCCGCCAATAACGCCTTGCTGCTGCAACAGCTGGACGGCGTGGACATCCGGGCCGCGCGCTTTGTCTGCGTGATCGTGGCGCTGCGGCATGCGGCTGACCCTGAACCCCTGATCGCGCAGGGCGAGCTGATCGGACAGATCGGCCTGACGGGGCAGGGTCAGGGCGGCTTTGGCTACGACCCCCTGTTCGTCCTGCCTGACGGCCGCACTCTCGCCCAATGCACGGCACAAGAAAAAAACCGCATCAGCCATCGCGGACAGGCCATCCGCGCGCTGCTGCCGCTATTGCAGAGCGTTTGGGGCCGGGATACATCGGTCTGATTGTCGAACGGATTGTCGGACTGATTCCGCGTTCAACCCCCTGCTTTCGCCTCGTGACATCCAAGCGCATTCCCATCACACCACTCATCCCGCCTGGCTCTGCGGCAGACGGCGCGGTGCTTCGGCATGCTGCTCAGGCCCTGCCGCATTACATGCGCGCCGGCACCTTGCAGCTCAACGTGCTGCCGCCGCTGAGTTTGTATGTGCACATGCCCTGGTGCCTCAAAAAATGTCCCTATTGCGACTTCAATTCGCATGAATGGCGGGCTGGCGGACAGATTCCCGAGCAGGCTTATCTCGCCGCGCTGCGCGCCGACCTCGACGCCGCCCTGCCACTGATCTGGGGGCGGCGCGTCCACTCCGTCTTCATCGGCGGCGGCACGCCCAGCCTGTTCTCCCCCGATGCCATCGACCAACTTCTGGCGGATGTCCGGGCACGCCTGCAACTCGTGCCCGATGTCGAAATCACCCTGGAAGCCAACCCCGGCACCTTTGAACGGGACCGATTCGCCGCGTTTGCGCAGGCCGGAGTCAATCGCCTGTCGATCGGCGTGCAGAGCTTTGACGATGCCCGCCTGAAGGCGCTGGGGCGCGTGCATGATGCGCAGCAGGCGCACAACGCAGTGGATGAAGCGGCCAGGCACTTTCCCACCTTCAATCTCGATCTCATGTTCGCCCTGCCGCAGCAGGACATGACGGCCTGTGAAACCGACTTGCGCGCCGCCCTGGCGCATCAACCACCGCATCTCTCGCTTTACCAACTCACTCTCGAACCCAACACCCTGTTTGCCAGGCAGCCGCCCCCATTGCCCGACGAGGATCTGAGCGCCGACATGCAGCACGCTGTCGCCAGCCGGGCGCAGGCCGCGGGACTGCAGCGCTATGAAGTCTCGGCCTATGCCATCCCCGGTCATCGCTGCCGACACAACTTGAACTATTGGCAATTCGGCGACTATCTCGGCATTGGCGCGGGGGCGCATTCCAAGATCAGCTTTGCCCATCGCATCGTGCGGCAAACCCGCTGGCGCCATCCCCAGCGCTACATGGATCAAGCCATGCAAGGCGCCGCGATTGAAACCGAAAACGAGGTCGCGCGGCGTGATCTGCCTTTCGAGTTCATGCTCAATGCCCTGCGCTTGCGCGAGGGGGTCGCGGCAACGCTTTTTCCTGAACGCACCGGTCTTCCACACTCCGCCATCGCCAGACCCCTGCAGACGACGCAAGACAAGGGCCTGCTGATTCTCGACCCGTCGATCCTGCAAACAACCCCAATCGGATTCGACATGCTCAACAACGTGCTGGAGTGCTTCCTGCCCGAGTGACGTTGCGGCGCGCGCATACAATGCGCGTTTGGCCCGCATGCCGGGCCAAGCATCGGAAGCGTGGCAGAGTGGTCGATTGCACCGGTCTTGAAAACAGTTGTAGGAAGCTTGGCAGAGTGGTCGATTGCACCGGTCTTGAAAACCGGCAACCCGCAAGGGTTCCAGGGTTCGAATCCCTGAGCTTCCGCCAATAAAAACAAGCACTTAGCGTAGTTCAGCGGGCACGCAAAGAGCTTGTGAAAAAAGATGAAAAGCCCCGCCAGTCGGGGCTTTCTTCTTGGTGGCGAATTTGTACCCCGTAAGCACACCGTAACTGATCGCGGGGTATCGGCAGGTTCATGCAGCCGCCGCCTAGGCCCAGCTCGGCAAGGCCAGTAACATAGCCAGAGCGGCCCAAGTGGCAGGTGATGGACATGAATGAGCGAGATACAGATGAGCGAGTTAGTAATGCGAGAGGTGCTGGACCTATTTCCTGAACAAGAGACAGTCAAGATCGCTGCCAAGAGCAAGCGCATCAAGGACAAACTCGCCCCGTTCGATCTGGCGACCTACCTAGACCCCGCTCAGGAACCCTTTTTCCAGTCCGCTCACGGTGCGCTTTTCGATGGCGACTGCCTAGCGGTACTGCCCCATATCAAGGCGGGTTCGATTGACACGGTATTTGCTGACCCGCCTTTCAACCTGGACAAGAAGTACGGTGCCAAGGCCAAGGACAACCTTCCCGAACACAAGTACGTCGAATGGTGCAAGGCGTGGTTAGACGAGTGCATCCGGGTACTGAAACCCGGCGGCTCCCTGTTCCTCTACAACCTGCCGCGCTGGAACATCGTTCTTGGCGCTTACCTGATGGAGAAGGGGCTAACCTTCCGTCACGACATCACGGTTGCGGTGAATTCCACGATGCCCATCGCTGGGCGGCTGTATCCGAGTCACTATTCCCTGCTGTACTTCAGCAAAGGTAAGCCTAAGACCTTCCGCAAGATACGCACGCCCATTGAGGTGTGCAGGCACTGCGGCGGCGAAATCAAGGACTACGGCGGTCATCGGCACGCCATGAACCCGCTGGGCGTCAATCTCAAGGACGTCTGGACAGACATTCCGCCAGTGAGGCACTGGAAATTCAAGTCAAAGGATCGCCCAGCAAACGCGCTCTCGACCAAGCTGCTCGACCGCGTGGTTGAAATGAGTACCGTGGAGGGCGAAACCGTGCTTGACCCGTTTGGCGGGTCAGGGACTACGTTTGCAGTGTGCGAGAAGAAAGATCGCTTCTGGATCGGCATCGAACTCGACTTCGCCCAGCAGATCAAGGAGCGACTGCTGGACGACGACATTGCCCATCACAACAACACCGATCACGTCGAGGGCTAGCTTTTCTGAATGAGGGTGGCCAGCATGCCTTCTGCTGCGCGGCCATCCTTGCCTTTCGGAATCTTCGGGCTGTCGGTGCTCTCTCCGTCCTGCTCGATGACTACAAGCTCCAAGACACCTTCCGCCACGCTGAGGTTTTCCCACAGCGGGATATAGGGCCGGATCTCTTCAATGTTGCCGATACGGTCAGTCAGATACTGCGCCAGCTTCATGTTCGGCACGACCAGCACCCCGGCGATGCACTTCTTCGCCACCAAGCCCAGCGCCATTTTGTTGATGGCCCGATGGGATGAACTGATGTTGCCGGTTTCCCATTCGACGACCACAAGCCCCTGATCGAACAGCTTTGCAGCGTCAATGTCACCGGGGCGCGTGCCCTTGCGTTTGTCAGCAGTGACGCCGGTCTTGGTCGCCACCTCCCACGGGTACTCCAAAGTCCATCCAGCATCCTTAAGGACTTTCATGGGCTTGGCCTTGATCGGTACGACCCCGTTACCCTCACCGGACTTCTTACCACTCTGCGGGTGAATCGTGAAAGAGCCTGTGCCTACGGGCCATTCAGCTTGCACAATGGCCGCATGGATCGTTTCACGGATAGCCTTCCATTCCGCCGACTGTGCAAATGCGCCCCGACTGAGCAGGACAACGGTTTCCGCAATTTTCATGAGCGAGCCATAGCCAAAAGCTCGATCATAAATCTTGGCCTTCTTCAAGAGAAGAACCGAAGGCGATTTATTACGCTGTGCTTATGTCTTGTAGGTGTTGCCGACCTAACCACAGCAGCGCCAAGCCCTTAGCGGGCAAGCCCGAATAACTCCGTGTTTGTCGTTCCTTGCCCGCTGGCATGCGCGCCGCTACAGGCTGCGTGCCGTGCTCGCCAGTACCCTAGCGGCGGCAGTGTGGTGATCGTCGCCCCAGCCGCCCGCAGCGCTCGCGCAGCCGCACAAACGACAACGGGTGCCAGCGGCACCCGTTGAAGGCCAGGTCGCACGGGTAGGAGTGGCCCCGTTCCTGGCTGAGTCCGTTTGATTAACGTCCAACGGTTTTCGATGGGACGGCGCAGCTTCTCCGGGACTGCGCGCCACTGCACCGCTGACGACGATAAGGGCGGTGCAGGGTTTTTCAGATACCGTCGTCGTCTTGCCTGCTCCTGCATCCTTGCCGGTTCGGTTGCGGCGTGCAAAGGCGCAAGCGCTGCACGTCCTCCGACCAAAAGAGCTGACCACACCGCATGCACTTCCGCCAGCCGACATAGCGCACCACGCGCGGCGGCTTGTGGTCAGCATCAAGCACGGGTTCGCGCCGCGCTCCGTCGTCCTGCGGCCACATACGAGGCTCTACGAAGCCTTGGAAATTTGGCTTCATCGCAGCAAGCCCCAGCCAGCAGTCCCGGCGCGTGCGGTGCCGTCGTCGATCCAGTTCAACACGCAATGCCGCACCACAGGGCCATCGACCGGGCACATGCGACCGTCAGCAATGGCAGCACCGAGCATGTCACTGACCCAGCCTCGCATCTCGTCAGTCGCACCCCGCGAGCGCTCCAAGTGCTTGAGGCGGGCGAGCATGCCTTTGGCGCTGCTGATGCTCATGTGGTTAGTCCTGAGACTCGCGCAACGCCGCGCCCATCTTGACCGCGCGGAGCAGGTTCAGCGCGTCGCTGGTCTCACGGGCTGCATGCGCCTCAATACGGCGCTGTTGAATCTGGCGCAACTCGTCAGGCGTGATGCCGTACTTGACCGGGCGGTTCTCGTGGTCGAGGTTGTCATTCTTCATTGGAGCGTTCCTTTCATCGGGCCGATTGCTTGCAACAGGCGCGCGGCCTGATAGCGCACTGCTGGGTCGTCGCACTTCAAAATCGCCTCATAGCAGACATTGACGATCAGCTTGAGGTCGGCTTGCCCCTGTGGTGTGTCTATCGGGCGTTCGATCTTTGGCCGACCCCAGCCGTAAAAGGGAATGCTGTCGGTGTCGTAGATGCTCATTGGTTCTTTTCCTCCAGCGCGATAAGGCGCGCTTCCAGTTCATCAACGGCGCGGATGCCCGCAACCGACTGGATGCAGTCGATCAGCAGCTTTCCGGTCTCCGGGTCAATCGCGCCTTCCGCTACCGACG
>JAQTVS010000170.1 GCA_028706735.1 Thiomonas sp. | reverse complement strand
ATTGACGCGGCGCGCGCCCTTGGAAATGAAAATATCGCAGGGAAACTGGCCCGCGAGTTTGGTGAGCTTGGCCGATGCGCGGGCGTGCAGGCCGAGCTTATTGCTGACTTGAATGGTGCGTTGCGGCATGGGCGGGGCTGCGGAGAGATTGTTGTTGGGGGGCATTCACCGTGACCTGGATGACCCCCTGAATCGCTCCTGCCGTGGCACGCGCTGCCAGGGCGTCCAGGCTTTCGTCCTGGTAGCACACCGAGCGCAACAGCATGGGCAGATTGACTCCGGCAACGACTTTCAGCTTGAGGTCGCTTGCGAGCTCGGCCAGGCGCGTGGCCACATTGCTGGGCGTGGCGCCGAACACATCGACCATCACCAGCGCGCTGCCGTCGCTGGCGGCTTCGCGCAGGGCGGGCAGCGCCGCAGAGGCCGCGTCTTCAACCGAGGCGTCTGGCGCCACATCGACCGCCAGCAGCTTTTGCGGACAGCCTGCATAGACATGACTGGCGCATTCCTTCAGGGCGCTGGCGAGTGGTGCGTGAGCAATGATGAACAGACCGGGCATGCGGGAATCAGCTGCGGTGAATGTTGCAGTGCATGATAGGTTGTTGACCGATTTCAGCGCGACGGGGATAAATTCACGGAATCGGCGAAAGTTTGCGCCGCCTCATCTTTGAAGAGGTCCGTGGGCGCGAATGCTGTGACCTGGTAGACATCGCTGCCCTGGCTGAACAACAGCACCCGCTCGCGCACCGCTTTGCCATCGGGCGTCTGGCCGTCAATCTTCAGGTCCAGGCTATCAGGCAGGCCCGGCGTCGCATTTTTCAGCACGGCAGCCGAAGAAGCGGTGACTTTGCCGCGCACATTGGCCACTGCTGCCTGATGCAATTGCGCCAGCGCGCTGGCGGCCAATTCCGGGTTGGGCAAACGGGCGTGCGCCAGCGCGAAGGTCATTTTGTCGGCCACGCAACCGGTCATGCTCATCTTGATCTTCTGGTCCGCCAGCACCACGTCCTGCGCAATCTGCTCCGGCTTGCACGGATAGGTCAGCAGGATGTCGACATCTTTCGGACGCACATCGCGCCAGTCAAGCGCGGGGGAACAGGCGCTGAGAAGCGTGGCGGCGACGAGCAGGGAGACGGAAAAACGCAAAGCCGACGAAGCCGCCGGAGATCGATCTGTGAATAACATGCATGCATTATCCCGTCAGTCCCGAGTCGAGGTTGGTGTATGTCGATAGCGAAGTTGTTTCACCCTGCGCGCGTGCAATCCCGATTTGTCGCCTCTGTACAACAATTCCGGCTTTTTTTGCGCATTCTCGCGCTCATGGCCCTCAGTGCCTTGGCCGGCACGGCCTGGGCGCAAACGCCGCTGCCTCCGGTGCACAATCTGCAGCAAAGTGTGCGTCAGGCGGTGGCCAAGGATCAGCCGCTGATTGTGATGTTCAGCCTGCCGAGTTGTCCCTTTTGCGAGAAGTTGCGGCGCACCCAGTACCAGTTTCTCGCCAAAGAAGGCTATCTGGTGCAGCAGATCGAGATCACTGACCGGACGCCGGTGATCGGGTTTGACGGCAAGCCGACGACGGGCGTGCAACTGGCCAGGCAATACGGCATCAAGCTGGCGCCGACTGTGCTGTTTTTCGGTACTGGCGGCAAGGAAATCGGCGAGCGCATCACCGGGGCGCCAACCGCGGAGTTCTATGGCGCATTCATCGACCGGGCGCTGAAGGAAAGTGTGAAGGCGATCAAGGATCAGAAGCAGTCTGGATCGGCCTGAAGCGGCTCAGCGCCTTGTCGCAACGTGGCGACAAACTGTCCGAGGAGGAAGCTGGAAATTATATACCCCTATGAGTATTGATATACTCCGCCATGTATATATCGCGTGACCTGCCCGGACCAGACGGCTATCTTCGGAACAGCGTTCCCGCATGCTGTGCTCGTTTCGTGTGAAATATGGTGTTTTGATCAGGATTTCGCGTATTCCTTGGTTTGATTTTCTCTTTCTGGCGGAGTTGGATCATGATGGATTCCTTGCCCCGGCGTTTTCGCATCGGGATGTTGACCGGGGCCTGTCTTTACATTTTTGGCGGCATGGCTTTGGCGCAAGCTGAGACGCTGGATTTTCGCCAGGCAGTGGATGTTGCGCTGAGGCAAAACCCCGATCTGATGGGGGTGCAGGCGCAGATGGCGCAGGCGCGGGCCGGCATCAATCAGGCTGAGGGCGCCAAAATGCCCAAGATCACGGTATCGGCTGGGGTCACCCGCACCAATGATGCGCTGAATGCCTTCGGCATCAAGCTGTCGCAGCGGCAGGCGACATTCAATGACTTTGGCGCTGGGCAGTTCGACCCGACCAACCCCAATGTGCTGAGCGTGGCCCCCAACTCGCTCAACTATCCCGGCTCGGTCAACAATTTCAATACCCGCATCCAGGCCGATCTGCCGCTCTACACCGGCGGCAAGTTGCAGGGGTATCTGCAACAGGCCCGCTCCATGTTGATGGCGGCGCAGGCGGGCGATCAAGCGGCCAAGCAGCAGATCATCTATCACGCGCTGCAAGCGTATGACGGCGTGTACACCGCGCGTGCTTTCAAGGGTGTGGCGGGCAAGGCGCTAGAAGCGTCGCAAAGCCAGGTGAAAACGGTGAGCAGCCTGTTCAAGCAGGGGGTGGTGATCAAAAGCGATCTGCTTTCCGCGCAGGTGCGGCAGGAAGACGTGAAGCTGCAACAGGACCAGGCCGCCAATATGGAAGCGCAGGCGATGGACGCGCTGCATGTGGTGCTCGGCGTGCCGCTGAATCAGCCCATCACGCTGGGGCCGGAAGTCATGGTGACCATGCCCGAAGGCGACTCAAACGCATGGGTGGGGAAGGCGATGGAACGCAACCCGAAAATTCAGGCGCTGCAACATCAGATTGCCGCGGCTGGCGGCACAATCGAGGTGGCGCGCGCTGATCGCTATCCGCAGGTCGGCGCCATGGCGCGCTTCGATACCAATGATCCCAACGTCGGCTTCGAGTCGCGCAGCTATACCGTGGGCGCGCAGCTCAACTGGACCATTTTTGACGGCGGCGTGACGCAGAACGCAGTCGATCAGGCCGTGGCCAAGCGCATGGAACTGCAGGCCAAATTGCAAAGCGAGCAAAACCAGCTTGGCATGCAGGTGCAGGACAGTTACCGCAAGGCAATCGATGCCGCCAATCAGGTCAAGACCCGCGAGCTGGCGGTGAAACAGTCCGAAGAAGCTGCGCGCATTGTCAGCAAACGCTATGCCGAGGGCGTGGGCACGCTGGTGGAAGTGCAGGGCGCGCAGGCACAGCTCGACAAGGCCCGGGCTGACCTCATCCTGGCCAAGCAGCAGGTCAATCTGCAACGCGCCGCGCTGCGGTTGGCCATCGGCGATCTGACGCTCGACGCCACGCAGCCGATCAAGCCGCAGGCGCAAACCGCGGTAGCGCAGACCGTCGCTGCAGACGCGCCCTCCAAACCCTGAAAGCGCGGCCAGCCGGGCGCTTTGCCCGTCTGCCGCGCGCAGTTTCCTGAAGTGCATCCGAATCTGATCTTTTTCTCATGACCGCCATGAACCATTCTGTCCTGCCTTTGCTGCGTCGCGCGCCGCTGGCCCTTGTCCTGTCCACGGCCTTGTTGTCGGCCTGCGGCCATCCATCTGAGACCGCGCAAACCCCCGCAGCGCCCCGCGTGGTGGCGGCGCAAACCGTCAAACTCGCTTCGAGCGATCAGCAAAACCTCACCTTGCTGTCGGGCACGGTGATGTCGAGCAATCAGGTGCAGGTCGCCTCCAGGCTGATGGGCTATATCCGCACTCTCAACGTCAAAGAAGGGCAGACGGTGAAGGCCGGGCAGTTGCTGTTCCAGGTTGATCCCACCGACATTCAAGGTCAGGTGGCGCAGGCCCGCGCGGGGCTGGCGCAGGCGCAGGCCAATCTGGCCAACGCCAAGGGGGATTTCGAGCGCTTTGGCAACCTCTACAAAGAGCAGGCGATCCCGAAGCAGCAGTGGGATCAGGTGCAGTTGCGCTATCAGGTGGCGCAGGAGCAGGTGGCCGCAGCCCAGGCCGGCTACAACACCGCTGCGGCGCAGATGCGCTACTCCTCCGTGACCTCGCCAATCACCGGTGTGGTGGTGCAGAAAATGGCCAACCAGGGTGACCTGGCTGCTCCAGGCCGCCCGGTGCTGGTGATCGAAGGGCAGGGCAAGCTGCAGGTGACGACGCAGGCGCCGGGCGAGGTGTTCGGCAAGATCAAGGTGGGCGACAAAGTGCAGGTGCTGGCAAACGGCAAATCGCTGCAGGGCGTCATCGCCCAGGCCGTGCCGGTGGCCGATCCGATGAGCCACACCCACACGGTGAAGATCGACTTGCCCGCGAACGCCGGGCTGGATAGTGGCAGCTTCGTGCGCGTGGGCTTTGCCGTAGGCAGCTCGCCGCAGTTGCGCGTGCCGCAAAGCGCCGTGGTCGATCGCGCCGGGATGACCGGGGTGTTCGTGGTCGACAAGGACGGCATCGCCCATTTCCGCCTGGTGCGTCTGGGCGCGCAGATGGGCGCGGATGTCGAGATTCAGGCTGGGTTGAATGCGGACGACACCGTCGTCACCAGCAATCTGCCTGCGGTGGAAAACGGCGTGAAGATCAGCGGAGGCGACCGTGGCTGAACATGCGGCTCCCATGAACAGCGCGGGCAAGCTGGCGCGCGCGTTCATCGAATCAAAAATCACCGCCCTAATCATGGTCGGCCTCACCCTCGCCGGGGTGCTGGCCTTGCTGGTCACGCCGCGCGAATACAACCCGCAGATCGTGGTGCCGGCGGCGAACATCATCGTCGCCAAGCCGGGGGCCGGGCCGCAGGAGATTCAGAATCTGGTGGTCAAGCCGCTTGAAGCCATCATGGCCTCGATGTCCGGCGTCGATCACACCTATGGCTATGCGACCAATGACTTCGGCGTGGTCACGGTGCAGTTCAAGGTGGGCGAAGACCAGGAGAAAAGCCTGGTCAAGATGTACAACCAGTTGATGCAGAACCTCGACCGCATTCCCCCCGGGGCGATGCAGCCGGTGATCAAGCCGATCAACGTGGACGACGTGCCCATTCTCACCCTCACGCTGTCGTCAGCCACGATGAATGGCATGCAGTTGCGCGACGTGGGCGAAAAGGTGCTGGCGCATCTGCGCAATGTGCCCGGAGTGTCGTTCACCGAGGTGGTGGGCGGCGCGCCCCGCGCGGTGAACGTGGCGATTTCGCCGAGCAAACTGGCGGCAGCCGGCATTCCGCTTGAACAGCTCGACAAGATTCTGCAAGGCAGCAACGCGGCGGCGCCCATCGGCAACTTGGTGGACAACAACACCGTGACGCCGGTGCGCATCGACAGCTTCCTCGGCAACGCACAGCAGGTGGGCGACATCCTGATCGGCGCACCAGGCGGCAAGCCGGTCTATCTGAAGGATGTGGCCAAGGTCACCGAAGGGCCGGAACAGGTGGATGACCTCTCGCACTTCGCCTGGGGCCTGGCCGCCAAGGGCAAGCCGCATGGACAGGAGATGAGCGCGGTCACCCTGGCCATCGCCAAGAAATCGGGCACCAATGCGGTGGTCGTGGTGCGCGACGTGTTGAGCAAGCTCAGCGAGATCAAGAGCTATGCGCTGCCGCAGGGGGTGCATGTCACGGTCACCCGCGACGACGGCCAAAAGGCCAACGAGGCGGTCAACACGCTGGTGGAGCATCTGGGCATCGCCATTGTCAGCGTGTCGCTGCTGCTGTGGTTCTTCCTCGGCTGGCGCGAAGCGGGCATCGTCACACTCACCGTGCCGTTGACGTTGTTCGCCGTGCTCACGGTCGATCTGATCGTCGGCCAGACCATCAACCGCATCACCCTGTTTGCGCTCATCCTCTCGCTGGGCCTGCTGGTGGATGGCGCCATCGTGGTGATCGAGAACATCCACCGCCATCTGCACGGCGGGCCGATCAAGAACTTCAACCGCACCGTGGTGCAGGCGACCAACGAGATCGGCAACCCCACCAATATGGCGACGCTGGCGGTGATTCTCGCCTTCGTGCCGATGGCCTTTGTCAGCGGCATGATGGGGCCGTTCATGCGCCCCATCCCCATCAACGTGCCGGTGGCGATGATTGCCTCGCTCATTCTCGCTTATACCCTGGTGCCCTGGGCGGCGCGGCTATGGTGTGAAAAGAAAG
>JAQTVS010000169.1 GCA_028706735.1 Thiomonas sp. | reverse complement strand
CAGCGCCAGCGCGGCAGCAATCAGCCCCCAGCGGGCGGGCAGATCGGGCCGGCCGGTCCTGGCCACCAGGCGACCGGTGAAATTGGAACCAAGCACCAACCCGATGGTCAGCGGCAAAAGCAACAGCCCCGCGTGCGCCGCGCTCGTGGCATGCCCGACCTGCAAATACACCGGCAGGAAAAACACCAAAGCGAACAGTCCCGCAGCAAACAGCACCAGAGTGACAGCAGACCAGGCAATTGCGGGCAGACGCATCAGCTCCACCGGAAGAAAGGGATGCGGATGCGCCAGTTCGCGGCGGATCAGAATCCAGCCGACCCCCAGCGCCATCGCCGCCATGAGCAGACTGGGCAATGAGAACCAGGCGAAACGATGGCCCCCCAGGGTGAGCCAGAGCAGCAGCGTGGACGCCGCTGTGGCAAACAGCAGCACGCCGGCCACATCATGCGACTGCCCCGGCTGTGCGTCGCGCGGGCTTGCTGGCAGGAGCAGCACCCGCCACACGCCGAGCGCCGCCAGCGGCAAATTGGCGACGAACAGCCAGCGCCAACTGAAGTGGCTGATGACCAGCCCGCCCAGTGCCGGCCCGGTCACACTGGCCAGAACGAAGACCATGCCGAAGTAGGCCTGAAAGCGGGGGCGCTGCCGCGGCGGAACCACCTCGCCGATCAGCGCCTGGCTCATCACCATCAAACCGCCGCCGCCCAGTCCCTGCAGCATGCGCGCTGCAATCAGCCACCACATGCCCTGGCTGATGGCGCAGGCCAGCGAGCCCAGGGCAAATAGCCCCAGTGCGGCAATCAGCGCATCACGACGTCCGTAGCGGTCGCCAAACCGGCCGTAGAGCGGCGCCATGATGGTGGACGCCAGCAGGTAGCCCACTGCAATCCAGGCGCTGTCACGAAAGTCTCCAAGGTCGCGCGCAATCGCGGGTGTTGCCGTGGCCAGCAGGGTTTGATCAACCGCTGCCAAAAAGATAGGCAACATGACTGCAGAAAACAGCAGGATGAACTGCGCGCGGCTGACTGGCCGGTCAGCAAGTTGCTGCGGCTCCTGCGCCGCCGCCGAGATTGCGGGCTTCGACACCTCAGCCGCAACGCCAGAAGAGGTGCTCAAGCGCCATGCATCTCGTCCGCGCAGTCTGGGCATGCAGAAAATATTGATTGATTGCAGTGCGTTCGACCTTCAGCGTCTTGTTCAGGAACTGCAACGCCTTCGCATCACCCTTCATGTCAATCTCCCGATGGTTATGTGGTTGCCTGTTGGCGCAGGTCAAACGACGCGCTTTGGCAGAACAGCGAGGTTAGCAGCCCGCCTGTCCACCTCGTTGTCAATAAACGTATCGGCTGCCGCCGCGGAACGCCGCACGGCAAGACGGGGCGAACAAGGAAAGCCGCAGATCCCGCTCAGGCTGCCACAGCGATCGGCACGCAACGCTGACCACCGACGACAGCGCACTGCCGATCAAGCTCGGCGGCAATCACCGACCTTGCGCAATGTGCGCACCGGCCGCACTGCGCTTCAACACCCAGACGCTCCCGCTAACATAGCGCCTTTGCCTTGGCGTGCCTGAACCGGTGCACCGCAATCCCTCATATGGGCCGTTAGCTCAGTTGGTCAGAGCAGAGGACTCATAATCCTTTGGTCGTTGGTTCAAGTCCAACACGGCCTACCACATCTTCCAAAAATGCCTGCCTGGACGACCTATCTCCTGTTCATCAGTTTCGCACTGGCCGCTTCGTTCACTCCCGGGCCTGCGGTGATGTTGTCGATTCATAACGCGCTGCACCTGGGGTGGCGACACGCCTTGTGGTCCTCGCTGGGCAATATTTCCGGTCTGCTGATCTTGGCGACGCTGAGCGCGCTCGGCCTGAACGCGGTGCTGCAATCGTCGGAGATGGCGTTCACGGTGCTGAAGATTGCGGGGGCCGGGTATCTGATCTGGCTTGGCATCCAGCAATGGCGCAAAGCGGGCAAACCGCCCGGTGCGATGCCTGAAGATCGCAGCGTGCCGACCACGGAATATCGCCCGCGCGCGCTGTATTCCCGGGGGCTGACGGTGGCATTGACCAACCCCAAGGCCATCGTGTTCATTGCGGCTTTGTTTCCGCAGTTTCTCAGTGTGACCAAGCCCATGGCGCCGCAATACGCCGCGCTGACCTTGACATTCATGCTGATCTCGCTGCTGGCGCTGAGCACCTATGCGGGGCTGGCAGTGCTGGCGCGCAGACGGCTGAGCACCTGGTTTGCCTCGGGGTGGCCGCAGCGCATTTCAGGGTCGGTGTTCTGCGCTTTCGGCCTCGGCCTGCTGCGTCTGCAAAGGGCCTGATCGTCCTGCACTTTGAACGCAGGGGCTGACAACGGCAGCGGCTTGCAGGAACGGTGCGCTGCTGGCGCGCCGCAAGCTTGGCCGCGCCTCAGCGCGGCAGTCCGCGCACGATCAGTTCTGTCTGGGCCACAAATCGGCGAAACCCCTCGAAGCCGTCCTCGGTCAACGGCCTCTGCGTGGGGTGTTGATCGGCGTAGAACAGGCCGATGATTTTCTGGTCGACAGTCAACGTGGCGATGAAGCAGTCGCTCACGCCAACGGCCTCGGACAGGAAGATGGGCGGGGGTTGCTCCGCAGTGTACCAGCGCATTGCACTCCCCTCCTCGCAACGCTCGATGTTTCGAGGAAGTGGAACGCCCCCGCGGGGCGGACGTGCGGAGCGCTCACTGCCACCGGCTTGAAGCTCGGACTCCAGCAGCGCGGACCATTGCAGTTGCAGCCGTGCGCGAAGCTCCACCACGCCCAAGCCCGCGCCCAGACGGGCCAGCAGGCGATCGCGCGCCGGGGTCATCAAGCAAAGCACGCAGCGATCCAGGCCGACGGCCCGGTGCAGCCCTTCCAGGCTGGCCTCGAACAACATCGGCAAGTCCTTGCGGCTTCCAGCCACAGTGCTCATCTCGGTGAGCATGCGCAGTTGCAGCGACGGATCGGCCTGGGGAGGAACAGGTTCTGCTGCGGGTTGCGGGGCTGCATCCGCTTCAGGCGCATCGCCCTCGCTCGCGGCGGCGGGTGTTGCAATCCATTTTGTGACTGCACTTGCGCCGAGCGCCGTGGCCAACAGGCAGGCTTGTTCCGCGTTGTGCTGCAGACGGCTCAGCGTTTCATCGATGGGTTGTTTGAGCAAGGTCGCGATGCGCTGCGTCACCTTGCGCGCCTCGGGGTTGCCCCAATCCTGCTGCGCTGCACGGCTCAGGCCTTCCGCCATTGCCACTTCCGGGCTGTCCGTGAGAACCGCGTCCAGGTCCCAGGCATGCAACAGCTCGCGGCTGAACTGGCGCAGCGTCATGCCGAGCACGGCAAGTTCGGCCTGCGCTGGGCTCTCTCCAGCCTTGAGCAAGGCATCCATGCGCTCTGCGAACTCGCCCCCGTGGCACCAGAAGGCCATGTGGCCGATGCTGCCGAGCAAGGCTTCGACAAAAAGCCGCTCGGACTCGTCGCGCCGCATGCCTTTGCGCAATCCGATGTCCCGCGCCTGAACCGCAGCGTGCAACGCGGCGCCAAGCGCGCCCCGCGATGCCGAAAGGGGCTGGCTGCGCTCAGGTTCTCCACCGCCATGGCCGAAATGCACAGCGAGCGGATGGCGTTGCTGCCCAGCACCACCACGGCGCGACTGACCGTGGCGACCCTGTTCTGTCCACCGTAGCCGATGGTGGCGGTGTTCGCCGCGCGCAGCAGGTTGGTGGTCAGCGCCGGATCACGCAAGATAATCTCGGCGATTTGTTGGCCGGACAGCGCATCGTTGTCCGTTGCCTTGAAGACCTCCTGCATAGTCAGACCAAACGCCGGCAGATTCTGTCCGGCGATGTTCTGACCGTGTTCGCGAAATGTGGAAGCGGGCGCTGCAGCAAGATTCGTTGTGGGCGGGGGCATGAATCCGTGTCTATTCAGGGAAGGGAAAATGGTGCATCAAGCAGGCAAGCCCAGCGCAGCAGCTGCATTCTTCCATAGCGACACAGCATGAAGATTCTTGATCCTTCGTTCCGTTGATGGATGGCCGATCTTTCCCCTGAAAAAACTCGCGTCCGGCGCGGCACTCACGCCGACAACGCTCACGCCCAGCCGGGCGGCGCCCAGCATTCCATCATGCGCAGGCGCGCGGCCTGGAGACGGGCCGACATGAGCGCCGCAAAGAGTTTCATCAGTGCGTATCCCAGCGCGGGGTCACGCTCGCATTCCTGCAGAATGGCTTTGCCATCGAAGCGCAACAGTGTGGTGCGCGTGAGGGATCTGGCCTCGAAGGTCCATTTGTACGGAGGAATCAGCCAGGACCAGCCAAGAACGTCGTGCGCCCCGAGGGTTTGCACCGCCACGCCGGGGCCGTTGATCGCGGGCACGCCGATCTGCACCGACCCGGTGCGCACGATGTAGAACGCGTCCGCTTCCTGTCCTTGCTGGAACAGCACTTCTCCGGCGGCGATCTGCAACGCCCTGGCATGCGGCAGCAAGCGCGCAAGCTGCGCTGGATTCAACGCAGAAAGAATGGTGTGGGCTTGCAGATCCTGCATCACGGCGTCTGTTTGCATGATGAAACTCCCTCGGTTTGGATCACGACACTTCGCATTGCAGTCTTCCTGGCGCCCTGCGTGTTGATTGTTGTCAAGCGCAGGCCAAGAAGGACGGAGTCGCAAAAACATCAGCATCCGCGTTAACCTTGATGCCTCGGCCTCACCCGACATGATAAAATCGCAACCTCCTTCATCCACAGGAGCAACCATGGGCGCAACCACCATCGGAATCAAAATGGATGACGCCTTGCGCGAGCGGGTTCGTCATGCAGCCCTGCAGATTGGGCGCACCCCGCACTGGTTGATCAAGCACGCCACATTGCAACTCGTCGAGCAGATCGAGCGCGGCGCGTTCAGCCTGGAGCAGACTCGCCCGGCTGAAGTGTCGCAACAAAAAGCGCAAGAGGACGAGGCTGAAGGCGCAACCCGGCTGGAACCCCAGCCCTTTCTCGACTGGGCGCAGAACGTGCTGCCGCAGACCGATTTGCGCGCCGCCATCACCGCCGCCTGGCACCGGCCCGAACCGGATTGTTTGCCCATGCTGGTCGAGCAGGCGCAGATTCATGACCCGGCACAGCGCGAGTCCATTCGTCAACTGGCAGCCCGTCTGGTCGAAGGGGTGCGGGCGCGGCGTGAAATGGGGGGCGTGGAAGCGCTGGTGCAAGAGTTCTCGCTCTCCAGCCAGGAGGGCGTGGCGCTGATGTGTCTGGCCGAGGCCTTGCTGCGCATCCCGGACAACGCCACCCGCGACGCCTTGATCCGCGACAAGATCAGCCGCGGCGACTGGCAGTCGCACCTGGGACATTCGCCCTCGCTGTTCGTCAACGCCGCCGTTTGGGGCCTGATGTTCACCGGCAAGCTCACGGCCACCACCAGTGAAAAGGGCTTGGCGAGCGCGCTGACCCGGCTCATCGGCAAGGGCGGTGAGCCGCTGATCCGCCAGGGCGTGCAACGCGCCATGCGGCTGATGGGCGAACAATTCGTCACCGGGCAATCCATTTCCGAGGCGCTGGCCAACAGCCGTCCCCACGAGAAAAAGGGATTCCGCTACTCCTACGACATGCTGGGCGAGGCCGCCGCCACCGAAGCGGACGCACAGCGTTATGTCGCCGCCTATGAACAGGCGCTGCACGCCATTGGCAAGGCCTCGCACGGACGCGGGCTGTTGGAGGGGCCGGGCTTGTCGGTCAAGCTCTCCGCGCTGCACCCGCGCTACAGCCGCGCGCAATATGCGCGGGTGATGGAGGAACTGCTTCCGCGCCTCACGCGGCTGGTGGAACTGGCGCGGCGGTATGACGTGGGCATCAATATCGACGCGGAAGAAGCCGACCGGCTGGAGCTCTCGCTCGACCTGCTCGAAGCGTTGTGCTTCAACCCGGCGCTTGCGGGCTGGAATGGCATTGGCTTTGTGGTGCAGGCCTACCAGAAACGCAGCCCGTTCGTCATCGACTACCTCATCGACCTCGCCCGGCGCAGCGGCCACCGGCTGATGATCCGGCTGGTCAAAGGCGCGTATTGGGACAGCGAAATCAAGCGGGCGCAGATCGACGGCGTTGACGGCTATCCGGTCTACACCCCCAAGGTGCATACCGATGTGTCGTATCTGGCCTGCGCGCGCAAACTGCTGGCCCCGCCCGACGCTGCCTATCCGCAGTTCGCCAC
>JAQTVS010000168.1 GCA_028706735.1 Thiomonas sp. | reverse complement strand
CCATATTGGCGAGTTTGTAGATGCCCACCGACATGCCGGCCATCCAGTCGACATCGAACATGTCGATGGTGTCGAGCATGTGGCGAAGTTCGCCCTGCCCTCCGGCCAGTATGAGCAGGTTGCGCACGGGGTCGATGCGCACAATGCCGCCATCGGGCGTGAGAGGCTGCAGAATTTTGGCCATGTCGGCCGCGCCGATGTATTTGAGCGGCACGGCCAGCACGCTGAAGCCGGGGCGCAGCGGTATGTTGGCCCCGCCTACCTGCGGATCTACAGAGCCTTTGATGGCCACCGAGAGGGGCACCACTTTGTAGAGGTTTTCACGCGGGTCGTGCACCAGCGCGGCGCCGTTCATGCGCAGGGCGGTATCGAGCGTAGCCACGAGCGCATCTTTGGGGATGGGACTGCTGGTGCGAATGGTGATGTTGCCCTGCACCCGGGGATCGACTACATAGTTGACCTTGAGGATGTCGCCCAGAATGACATGGGCGACTTCGCGGATATCTGCACCTTCGAGGTTGAGGGTGGTGCCCTCGGCCGTGGAGGTGTGGGTAGGCGGGGCCGATGGGGGTTGTTTGACAAATTGCCCGGTACCCGGATAGAGGTAGGACTTGGATTTGTCTTCACTGGCCTTTTTTTCAGCTGCACTGGCGCTGCTGGCCGGGGCTGCGGGTGCGAAAGCTGCAGATGCCGAACTGGTAGGGAAGCGGGTCGGCAACGAAGAGATGTCGGGCATCAGCGGGCGACTGGATTGCGGCGAAGCGCAGCCGCCCAGGATCAGTGCAGCGCTGATAAGAGCCGCCAGTGGGCGAAGACGCGGAGTGTGTTCAAGACGAACGCTCATATTTGGTGCAATCCTTCATCTATAAAAGCTGCCAGTGCCCCACTTTGGTGACGGGGGCAGTGGGGTTGTCATTGGCTAGGCCAGCAAGCTAGCGCAGCACTTGCAATGGGCGTGTGGCACTGGGTATTAAATCCGTGCATTATCGTTGACGAACCTTGGCTACTGACCCAATGCGACATGATCAACCTCATATGGCCATCAGCAAAGAGTCCAGCTCTGGTACGCCCAAAAAACGGCGCGCTTGCTGGTGCTCGCGCATCACTGCAATGGCGGCAGCCCTTGCTTTGCCCTCTGCAGGTTGAGTTGCTCCAACCCAGAATCGGCCGTGGGTTTGGCTGCGCTTGCTTTTTTATCCACTGGAGTGGGGAGCGGCGCTTGCGCAGGCTTGGCTGCGGACGCAGGTTTAGGCGGCTGCGCTGGAACCACAGGGCGATTGCCGCTCAAGGCGACATTCAGGTCCAGCGTGATTTTCTCCCCACTTTGGTCGATCGTCGCACTGTTTGGCTTGGCGGAATCGAGCGCCAGGCCGTCTTTGGTCTTTTCGCCCGTTTTCAGCCGTTCGGTTTTGCCGGTTTTGGCATCGCGCAGCAATACGACGGACTCTTTTGAGGTTTGCGCTATGCCGGTGAGCTCAAATTGCTGCGGCGGGGAGGCAGTTGCCGTTGCATCCTGCTTGGTGGGGGTGCGTGAGGCCACGAACAGGGGCTGCTCGGTAATGGGCGAATAGGTTGACAGTGTTTGCAATTGAAACGGCGGCTCAAGCTTCAATGCGGGAGGCGTGGCCGATGAGCGGGTTTTGAGGGCCAAAACACTGTCTCGCAGGGCGATGCCCTGCTGCGCCTCATAGGCCAGAAGACCGACGAGTGCCGCCGCGCCAATCAGCAATAGTGCGCTCAGACGTTTTTGCCCATTGATCTGAAGTGCACTCATGCCGCCCCCTTCTTGCGCACATAGCCGGTGAGATCGAACTGCACCTGAAGTTGCAAGGGGGGTACAGCCGCATTAGGCGGGATGTATGCGTTGATGGAGCGGATGTTGAGGTTGTTGATAAACAGGTAGGGGACGGCGGTTTCTAGGCCGTAGAGCAGCTTTTCCACGCCATCGAGCCCGCCGGTGAGCTGGACGTTGATGCCAACGCGGGTGAGTTGGTCTTCGTCCTTGGGCGGGAGAATGTTCATGCTGAGAAGCTTGCCGCCGTTGGCGTCGATCAGGCGCTTGGCGTCCTCCTGAATTTCGGCAGCAGCAAGGACAGGGTTGGGGTTACGCAGATAGAACCGCGCCGGGTTGAGGCGTTGCAGTTCGAGCATTTGCTGCTGCAGCTTGGGCGCCATGGAAATGATGCGCTGTTCGCGGGTGAGGCGATCGACACGTTGGTCAATGGCCGATTGATAGTGAGCGTTGAGCTGCAGGGCGGGAATGGCCACAGCGGCCACGCCAAGGGCAAACACGGCCAGCAGCAACAGAGGGGCCAGGAGTCGGCTTTGCCTGGGCGTCATGGGAGCCAGGGTGAGGTTCATGGGGTTTTGGGTGCAGAGGAGGCGGATTTAGGCGCGCTGGCGGCGGGCACTTTTGCCGGGTTTGCCGCGCTTGCGGCGGAAACGGGGGCAGAGGCCGCAGCGCTTGCGGGCACAGCAGGCTTGGCGGGTTGCGACGCGACTGGCTGGGGAGGCGCTGCCTTAACGGCAGCGAGCACCTGGGCCTGCGTTGGCACCAGAGAGGCGGTATCGACCTGCGCGCTGAGCTGGAAATGCTCGGTGTTTTCGCCTGCGCCTTTGGTCAGTGGGGCGGTGAAGCTGGCGCCGCTGAGCACGCGGGAATTCTCGATCAAGCCGATGAGCTTGGAGGCCGATCCGGTATCGCCCTGTATCTGCAGGGTGTTGCCGTTGAGATTGAGCTGCTGCACCCAGGTGTCTTTGGGCAGGAGATGGGTGAGTTCATCGAGCAGGAGGATGGCCGATGGTTGGATGCGCTTCTTTTCGCTGAGCAGGTTGTAGGTCTGTTGCACAGCCTGAACGCGGTCGCGGAGTTGTTCGACTTTCTGCGTGGCCCTGTCTGCCTGTTCCACGACAGGAATCAGCTGAATGGATGCCTCGCGCTTGATCCAGATGGGAAACAGAATGGCGGCGACGCCGAGCACGGCCACCAGCGCCAGGAGCGCCATATTGGCTTTGCTCAGACGCAGGCTGCGCTTGGGCCGCGCGGCGTCTGGCAAAAAGTTGAGCGGTGCGACGTTTGGCGAGAGATCGTCTAGCGTGACGGCCGCTGCTGGCTTGAGACCCCCTTGGCGCAGGGTTTGCACAGCCTGATCGACAACCCCGCGCGGCACCACCCCAACCAGCAGGGTGATTTTTCCCAAGGCGGCATCTTTGTGCAGCACACGGTAATCCACATAAACCTGGTCAGCCCGAAACGGGGTGTAGCGATCGATTTCGTATTGAAGGACTGCTCGCAGGTTTTCTTCTGCAGCGAGAGGCAGGGCGATTTCTTTACGCAGCACTTGCCGGGGCGGCAGCGCCAGCAGGTAAGGCTGATCAGGCCGAAGATGGGCCGCCTTGAGCACCGCATGGATGGCCTGCTGTTGCGTGCGAGAGTCGCCTGCCTCCAGGCTTTTGCGAGCGACTTCAACCCAACGCCCGCCCTGATGCCGACGCACCGAGAAAACGCCTTCATCGACGCTGCTCAGGCAGGCCTCGAAGGGGTCGATCTCTCCGGACCGCCATGAGGTCGGCAGAAGCGCTGCTAGTTCAGCGCCCCACCAATTGAGAAAGACGCGCCACTGCACGGAAAGCGTTTGCCGAATATCGACCGAACGAGGGGAGGTTGTTGCCATCAGGGAGTTGGTGAATGCGGGCGGGAGACTTCCGCCAAATGTGGAAGTGTATTGGATCGATTCGCTCAAGAAGTCCTTGACCGCCGAGCTTGCTTGCGGCTTACAGGCCGCGAATCTGGCGCCGCCTCAGCCTGGGGAGTCGGCCGGGGTCGGTGCCGGGTAAACCTCGCGCCAAGACAGAATCTGATAGGGCTGCGCTGGCTGGCCGGTGATCCGAACAACGGCTTCCCGGGAAAAACCGACCCCGTTGGCCAGGCTTGCTTGGGCAAGCACGCTGACGACACCCGAAAGGGCAGCTACGTTGTAAGTGCCCGCTTGCACCAAGGAAGGGACGGCCTGCTTGGTTTGCCACAGGGCCGCCCGCTGCTGTGCATACGCGCTGGCGATTGCGGGGCTGACTCCTGGCAGAGCTTGCAGCACCGCTTCAGAAGCGATTTGCGTGTTGACGCCTGGCTGCCCGGTGTAAACAGTGACCAAAGGGGCGAGACGCTGGAAGAGCTGCGGCGTCACTCCAGGCACTTGTTGCAGCTCCTCGATACTGCGAAAAGGGCCATGTGCGGCGAGGGCGCCTAGCTGGGGCTGCAAGCCCGCCCCTGTGGGTGGCGGGGCGCGCCAGCCGACCAATGTTTGCGCAAGCAACGCGGCATGATCGGGATCCACGCCGACGGACTGCAGCATGCTGGTGAGAAGGGCCGCAGGTGCGCCGTTGAGGTCAATCTTGCCGGATTCGTCGGTGAGGGTCACGGCGATATCCTGGCCGTCTAGCTGCATCAGGTGCGTCTGCCCATTGGCCTTCCAGGCTGTCGGCGCGGCCTGCCCGCTCAGCAGTTCGAATATGCCACGAGACACTCCACCATCGGCGAGAGACTGCGCCTTGGCTGTTTCGATGGCGTTTGCGGCCATCTGAGTGCTGCTGTGCACACTGTAGGCGAAGCTGCCCGCAATAATGGTGAGCAACACCAAAACCCAGAGCACGAGAATCAGTGCAATGCCGTGCTGCCGGGTTTGGGGGCAAAGAGCCGAATTGTCGGTCATCGCACGTTTGCCGCTGCGGCCATGTCCACGCGCGGCGCCACGACGAGGTCTGGCCAACTGGCGCCTCCATCAAACGCGATTTTCATTTTGATGAGCTGAGGAGCGTTTTGGTTGTCCGGCCAGTCAGGAAGCCAGGTTGCGGGCTGAGTGCTACCCGCAGGTACGCCGTAGTAGGAAAACTCGAGGTGCGACACATGACGCGCCAAAATGACGGGGGCATCGGCGGCTTCATTTTCCGGGTTTGCCAGCGATGGGGAGCCGGCCTTGTCAGTCGGCTCGCGCCACAAGGTGAGTGCCTGCTGGCCCCCTTCTTGCTGCGACAGCCCGAAGGTCAGGACATATAAGCCGCCCTTGGCGGCAGCCTGTGGCATGGGTGCGACAAAACGCAGGCGCTTGGCGCTGCCCTGATAGCCCAGCAAAACCGCTTTCGGGTCTTGAGGATCTTGTTGCAGGCGGTAGGCTGCGGCCTGAGAAATTTCGCGGCGCATGAAGTTCTCGACCAGTTGCATCTGAGAGACTTGGTCAGTAAAGGCGCTGCCCCGATCCCAGCTACTGGACGCCAGGCGCAAACCGCCGAACAACAGCATGAGCAGCATGCTCAGCAGGAGCAGGGCGATCATCATTTCCAGCAAGGTCAGGCCGCGCTGCGTGACGTGGGTCTTTTGCTTCATGAAGTTGGCGGGCCGATCTTGAGGGTCTGAAGGCGAACGGCGCGCGCTGCGCTTGCCTCGCCCCATTTGACAGTGAGGTCAACTTGGTAGAGCGTGACCAGCCCCCCGGGCGACAGGGCAAGCGGGCTGATGCGCGCCGACCAGCGATAGACATCGTCGATTTCGCCGGAGATCTCGCCCGGCGCCAGCGGCTGCGAAACGCCAATTTCAGCAAGTTTGGACTGTGCATCGAGCACGGCGCGGGTGTAGTGCTGGCCATCACCGAGGTTGCGCAACCCCCCTGAGAAGATGTTCAACAGCACACCCAAGGTCAAGGCCAGGATGGCAAAGGCCACGAGCACTTCGAGCAGAGAAAATCCGCGCATGGATGGGGACGACGGCATTCGGCGAAGCCGCATTTCCGGTCGCAGGGAAGGCCTTGTAAAAACTCTGGAGGGCAACATTTCAGCGCGTGGTTTCATGCTGATCCAGAAGGCGGGCCACGCCAGTCAGCCAGTCGACATCGATGGTGTTTGTCTGCCCATCGAGCGATACCGCCACCCTACCGCCCGTGGAACTTCCATCAGGGTAGAAAACGAAAGACCCCAACTTGCCGTTGTCTTCGACCGCAGCGACAAAAAGCCCGATCTGCAACTTGCCGGGCAATTGGAATGCTCGCTTGTCGCCAGAAATCTGAAACCTGCGATCATCGACATTGATGGTCATCGCGGCGGGCTGTCTCGTCACGATGGCTTGCTCGCGCGCTTGTCTCAGCCCGACCAGCAACTCCCGGGTGGCAGCCTTGATCTGCGCGCCAGGCGTACCGGCGGAGATCAGCGGAATGGCCAATCCGGTCATCATGGCCATCAGTACCAGCACCACCAGCAACCCCAGCAGAGTAAAACCAGCG
>JAQTVS010000167.1 GCA_028706735.1 Thiomonas sp. | reverse complement strand
AGGGGGATGAGCCGCTGATCGACCCCGCGCTGCCCGCGGCCTGCGCCGCCTTATTGCAGACGCACCCGCAGATCGACATGTCCACCTGCGCCCACCGCATTACCGATGATGCGGAGATCTTCAACCCGAATGTGGTCAAAGTGGTGCTTGATGCCCAGGGCCGGGCGCTGTACTTCTCGCGTGCCCCCATTCCTTGGCTGCGCGACGGCTATGTGCAGTGCGCTTCCGGCTGGCAAAGCCAGGGGGCTGCCAGCCAGCCGGTCTATCGCCACATCGGGCTTTACGCCTATCGTCATGGTTTTCTCCGCCGTTACGCGTCTCTGCCCGCCGCACCGCTGGAGCAGGCCGAGGCGCTGGAACAGCTTCGTGCCTTGTGGCATGGACATGCCATTGCCGTGCACATCGCCGGGAACGCCCCTGGCCCTGGAGTCGACACCCCTGCCGACTTGGAGCGGGTGCGTGCGGCCTGGCCGGGTTGAACGGCTTGCGATCAGTGGCGCGTCAGCGCCGGGGCAGGGCGGTCTGCTATTCTGAAACGCTGCGTTTTTACGATTGAGAGATCTTCATGCGATTGATTCTTTTGGGTGCGCCAGGCGCAGGCAAGGGCACACAGGCCGCGTTCATCACCGAGCGTTTTGGCATCCCCCAGATTTCCACCGGAGACATGCTGCGCGCCGCTGTGAAAGCCGGCACGCCCCTGGGGCAGCAGGCGCAGAAAATCATGGAAGCTGGCCAACTCGTGCCCGACGACATCATGCTCGGCGTGGTGCGTGAGCGCTTGACCGCGGCAGATTGCGCCAAGGGTTTTCTGCTCGACGGCTTTCCCCGCACCATCGCGCAGGCTGAAGGCCTGGAGCACGCCGGGATCGGCATCGACGTGGTGCTCGAATTCGACGTGCCTGATGCCGACATCATCGAGCGTCTGAGCGGCCGCCGTGTGCACCCAGCCTCTGGCCGCACCTACCACCTGAAGTTCAATCCTCCAAAGATGGCTGGCGTGGATGATGCCACCGGCGAGCCGCTGGTGCAGCGCGCCGACGATCAGGAAGAGACTGTGCGCAAACGCCTGCAGGTCTATCACGCCCAAACCCTGCCGCTGGTGAAGTTTTACGCCGAGCGCATGGCGCAAAAGCGCCCGGGGGCGCCGCGCCTGGTCACGATCTCCGGCGTGGGTCCGGTGGCTGAAGTGCAGCAACGCATTTTTGCCGCCCTGCAAAGCTGATCTCACGCTCGGATCACTGCCATGCAACTGTCTGGTCATAGCGCCGTCATCAGCGGCGGCGCCTCAGGTCTGGGTGCGGCGACTGCCGCCTTGCTGGCCAAGCGCGGAATGCGCGTGGTCATCGCTGATGTTCAAGACGCCGCCGGGCGCGCCTTCGCCGCACAAATCGGCGCGCAGTTCGTGCATTGCGATGTCACCAGCGAGGCGGATGTGCAGGCGGCGGTGAACGCCGCGCAGGCGCTGGCGCCGTTGCGGGTGGCGGTGAGCTGCGCGGGCGTTGCGCCTGCGGCGCGCACCCTGGGCAAGCAGGGGCCGCACGCGCTCGATCTGTTCGAGCGCGTCATCCGCATCAACCTGATCGGCAGCTTCAATCTCGCCCGGCTGGCCGCCGCAGTCATGGCGCAGCAGACACCGCTGGACGATGGCGAACGGGGGGTGATCGTCAACACGGCGTCGGTGGCTGCTTTCGACGGACAAATTGGGCAAGCCGCGTATGCGGCCTCCAAGGCGGGCATCGCCGGCATGACCCTGCCGCTGGCGCGCGACCTGTCGCGCGACGGCATCCGGGTGATGACCATTGCACCGGGCATTTTCGAGACGCCCATGCTCATGGGCATGCCGCCAGAAGTGCAGGCAGCGCTCGGGCAGATGGCGCCGTTTCCGCAGCGTCTGGGCAAGCCGCAAGAATATGCCGCGCTGGTCGAAGCCATTCTCACCAACCCGATGCTGAACGGCGAAGTCATCCGGCTCGATGGCGCCATCCGCATGCAGCCCAAATAAGGCGTTGCGCTGCGGCCTTGTGCCGCAACGTCCCGAGCCATGCAGCAACGCATTCCCCCCGGTTTTATTCAGGATTTGCTCGCGCGCGCCGACATCGTCGAAGTCGTCGGCCAGCATGTCGAGCTGAAAAAAACCGGGAGCAACTACAAGGGACTCTGTCCGTTTCACGGCGAGAAGACGCCGTCCTTCACGGTCAGCGCGGGCAAGCAGTTCTATCACTGCTTTGGCTGCGGTGTTCACGGCACGGCCATCGGCTTCCTGATGGACTACGCGGGCATGGGCTTTGTCGACGCGGTGAAGGATCTTGCCGGGCGTTACGGCCTCACCGTGCCCGAACCCGATCTCGATCCGCAACAACTGCGGCAGTTGCAGCAACAGCGCAGCCTGCATGCCACCCTGGTCGACGCGCTGCAGGCAGCGGACAACTTTTATCAGCACCGCCTGCGTCACAGCGAGCGGGCGAAAAACTATCTCATCGCCCGCGGTCTGCAAGGCCAGGTGGCCAAGCGCTTCGGCCTGGGTTACGCGCCGGATGACTGGCAGCCTCTGGCCGGTGCGTTCGCCAACTACAACGCCGATGCGCTGGTGCAGTCCGGGCTGGTGGTGGCGCGCGATGCGCAGGGCGACACGCTGGAACCGCAGGCCGAGTCATTCGCCGATGTGCAGCGCCGCTATGACCGGCTGCGCGACCGCATCACCTTTCCCATCCGCAATCTGCGCGGCGAGGTCATCGGCTTCGGCGGGCGCATCATCGACCAGGGCGAGCCCAAATACCTCAACTCGCCGGAAACCGTGGTGTTCCACAAGGGCGAAGAGCTTTACGGCCTGTTCGAGGCGCGTGCGGCAATTTCCCGCGCCGGTTACGCGCTGGTGGTCGAAGGCTATATGGACGTGGTCGCGCTGGCGCAGTTTGGCGTTGAGCATGCGGTGGCCACGCTGGGCACCGCGTGCACCGTGCAGCAGCTGCAAAAGCTCTTCCGGCATACGGGGCAAGTGGTGTTCAGCTTCGACGGCGACGCCGCCGGCCGACGGGCTGCGCGCCGCGCCATGGAAAACGCCTTGCCTCTGCTCAGCGATACGCGGGTAGTCAAGTTTTTGTTCCTGCCTTCCGAGCACGACCCTGACTCGTATGTGCGGGAAAAGGGCGCCGAAGCCTTCGAGCGTGAAATCGGGCGGGCGCAGCCCTTGTCCGAGTTCCTGTTCGCCAGCCTGTTCGACGGCGTGGCGATGGCGACCGCCGAAGGCCGCGCCCAGGCGATTCACGACGCTGGGCCGCTGTTCTCCCAGATTGCCGCCCCGGCGCTGCTCGGCCAGTTGCTCACCGATTTCGCCCGGCAACTTGGCATGCCGACGGCGGAATTGCGCGAGGTGCTGCGGCTGTCCGCACCCGCGCGCAAGCCGGTGGCTGCTGCCGAGACATTCGGCCGTCAGCCGCACCGTTCGGAGCCGCGCCGGAGCGGTGGACGTCACGCCTTGCGCACCTTTGCAGCCCCGCCCGATCTGTTGCGCATGATGCTGCCTTTGCTGTTGTCGCAGCCCGCCTTATGGTGGGAGATCGGCCCTGCACAGCACGCACTGTTGTCGCAGGAGCCCAGTGACTTGCAGCCGTTCGTGATGGCGCTGGAGTCCATCCTGGAAGATCAACCCGGGATCTCGGCTGCCGCCCTGTGGGAAACGCTGCGGGATGCTGGCCACGCGCCCGAAGCGGTTCTCGCGCTATCGCCTGACCCGCTGGAAGTGGACGACTCCACCGCAAAGCAGGATCTCTTCGCCATGTTGCTGCGCCTGGAGCGCACCGGGTTGCTGCGCCGCCAGGATGCGCTGGTGGCCGGGGGGTTGGTGGAGGATGCCGATCGAGCGGAGTACCGCGGCCTGGCGCTGCGACTCAGGGAAATCGATCAGGCGCTGCGCGCGCCACAGACCGCGCAGTGGTGATCGGTCTGTATGATGAACCGTTTGTTTTGATCCTTCTGAACAAAGTGGAAAACCAGCCTCGTCTCGCCTCAGTGCAATGCCTTCATCCTGGCGGTCTGCATCGCCTCTCCTATTGGGAGTGGGGCGGTCCAGACTGCGACGATGTTGTCGTCTGCGTCCACGGACTGACGCGGCAGGGGCGTGATTTCGATGTGCTGGCGCAGGCGCTGCAACTGGGGCGCCGCGTGGTCTGCCCGGATCTGCCAGGGCGTGGCGAATCGGACTGGCTTGACAACCCGGCGCTGTATCAGGTGCCGCAATACATGGCCGATCTGGTCACCTTGCTCGCCCGGTTGCGCGCACGCAATCTGTCCTGGGTCGGCACTTCCCTGGGCGGGCTGATCGGGATTGCCCTCGCGGGTCTGCGGCACAGTCCCATTCAACGTCTTGTGCTCAACGACGTCGGGCCTTCGCTGGACCCGCGCGGACTGATGCGCATCGCCAGCTATGTCGGGCGTCAAATGCATTTCGACACACCGGAGCAGGCCGCCGCGTCCCTGCGCGAAATCTCGGAAGGCTTTGGACCGCACACCCCGGCGCAGTGGATGGCGTTGACGCTGCCCATGCTGCGCCCGGAAGGCCAGGGCTGGCGGCTGCACTACGACCCGGCACTATCCCAGCCGTTCACCGCAGCGAGCGCACAGGCCATTGCCGCAGGCGAAATCGCCCTGTGGCAGGCCTATGAGCAGATCTCTGCGCCCACGCTGGTGCTGCGCGGCACGGATTCCGACATTCTCAATACCCAGACAGCGCAGGCCATGACCCAGCGCGGCCCGAAGGCGCGCGTGGTGGAATTGCCTGGAGTCGGTCACGCGCCCACGCTGGTGCAGGACGATCAAGTGCGCATCGTGCGTGATTTTCTGCTGTCGTGATCCCGAACCCGCCCGACCCGCTGGACGCCTTGGCGCAAGACGCCGGTGCTGATGCACGCGTGGTGCAGGCGCGCGCCTACGCCGTCGCGCTGATCGACACCGTCGTTCTCGAAACCGGCGAGCCCGCGCTGGAGCATGCCGACGGAGTGCGCAGAATTCTTGCCGAGATGGGTGCGGATGCCGAAGCGCAGGCAACCGCGTATCTCAACCTCGTGGTGCCGCATCTGGCGCATCCGCAAGACCAGTTGCGCAAACATTTCGGCGATGGGCTGGCTGATCTGGCAGTGGAGACGCGCAAACTGGTCGAGGTTTCTCGCATGGCACGCAGCGGGCCGGACGAAGCAGAACTCCGGCGCCGGCATACCGAGCTGCTGCGGCGCCTGCTGCTGGGGTTTTCGCGCGATCTGCGCGTCGCCTTGCTGCGTCTGGCCTCGCGTTTGCAGTCCCTGCGGTTTTTCACCCGCACAGCAAACCCGGCGCCTGCGGCGTTTCTCGCGGAAAGCATGGAGGTTTACGCGCCGCTCGCCAACCGCCTGGGCATCTGGCAGGTGAAGTGGGAACTGGAAGACCTCTCCTTCCGCCTGTCGCAGCCCGCGATCTATAAAGACATTGCCCGCAAGCTCGATGAACGCCGTGCCGAGCGGGAGCAGGGCATTGCCGCCGCCATCGCCCGCCTGCAGACGGAATTGCAGCATCAGCACATCCCCGCGCAAGTGGTGGGCCGCCCAAAACACATCTACAGCATCTGGCGCAAGATGCAGGGCAAGCACCTTGCCTTTGAGCAGGTCATGGATTTGCGGGCTCTGCGCATCATCGTTGCCGACATCAGCGCGTGTTACGCCGCGCTCAGTACGGTGCATGCCATGTGGACCTCTTTGCCCGAAGAGTTCGATGATTACATCGCCAAGCCCAAACCAAACGGGTATCAGTCCTTGCACACGGTGGTGCGAACCGAGAGCGGGCAGATTTTTGAAATCCAGATTCGCACCGAAACCATGCATGCCTACGCAGAGCAGGGCAGCGCGGCGCATTGGGCTTACAAAGAGGCAGGGGCCAAAGGCTATCAAGGCCAGTCGCAGGCCGGAGATTATCAGTCGCGCATTGCCCTGGCGCGCCAACTCCTGGCGCTTCAGCAGGAACTGGCCGGATCGGACGCGCCTGCGTCGGCCACCCTTGCCGAAACCTCCGCAAAACAAGACACCGAAGAACGCATCTTCGTCCTGACTCCGCAAGCCCGCATTGTCGAACTCGCCCTGGGGGCCACGCCGGTCGATTTTGCCTACGCTCTGCATACCGATCTGGGGCATCGCTGCCGCGGCGCTCGAGTCGATGGCGCACTGATCCCTCTGACCACGCCGCTGCGCAGCGGACAGACCGTGGAAATCGTTGCCGCCAAGGAAGGCGGGCCGTCGCGAGACTGGCTCAACACTGAGCTGGGCTATCTGCGCAGTCCGCGGGCGCGCGCAAAGGTGCGC
>JAQTVS010000166.1 GCA_028706735.1 Thiomonas sp. | reverse complement strand
CGCCTTATTCACTGTCTGCGGCCACTGTGGCGCGCATCAAGGAGCAGACCGTCAAGCTCGCCCATGGCCTCAAGGTCGTCGGCCTGATGAATGTGCAGTTTGCCATTCAGCAGCAGGACGGCCAAGACCGCATCTTCCTGCTGGAAGTGAATCCGCGCGCCTCGCGCACCGTGCCCTATGTGTCCAAGGCGACCGGGTTGCAGCTCGCCAAGATTGCCGCGCGCTGCATGGCCGGCCAGACGCTGGCGCAGCAGGGCATCGACAAGGAAGTCACGCCGCCGTATTACTGCGTCAAGGAGGCTGTGTTCCCGTTCAATAAATTCCCCGGAGTCGACCCCATTCTCGGGCCGGAGATGAAATCCACTGGCGAGGTGATGGGTGTCGGCCGCACGTTTGGAGAGGCCTTCGTCAAGTCACAACTTGCCGCCGGCACGCGCCTGCCCGACCCGAAGGCCGGCGGCAAGGTGTTCCTGTCGGTCAAGCAGAGCGACAAGCCGGATGCGGTGGAGGTGGCCCGCCAGCTCGTGGCGATGGGCTTCAGCGTGGTGGCCACCCGCGGCACGGCGGCTGCCATCGCAGCAGCCGGCGTCGAGGTGCAGGTGATCAACAAGGTCACCGAAGGACGCCCCAATGTGGTGGACATGCTCAAGAGCAACGAGATCGTGCTGGTGATCAATACGGTGGAAGAGCGCCGCAACGCCATCACCGACTCGCGCGCCATCCGCACTTCGGCGCTGGCCGCGCGTGTCACCACCTACACGACGATTTCGGGCGCGCTCGCCGCGGTTGAGGGGATGAAAGAGCTGCAGAAAATCGTGGTTTACCCATTGCAATCGTTCGCAAGCGCGTAAAATTCCGGTCACCTGAGCACCGCAGCGCAAGTGGCTGCGGTGCTCGTTTTTTTCACGGGTCTACGGAGGCCCAAACATGGCGACCCCCATGACGCGCAAAGGCGCAGAACAACTCAAGCAAGAGCTGCAGCGGCTCAAGACCATCGAACGTCCGGCAGTGATCCAGGCCATCGCCGAAGCGCGGGCGCAGGGCGATCTCTCCGAGAACGCCGAGTACGACGCGGCCCGCGACAAACAGGGTTTCATCGAAGGCCGCATTGCTGACATCGAAGGCAAACTCGGCACGGCGCAGATCATTGATCCGAGCGAGCTGCAGGCCGATGGCCGCGTGGTGTTCGGCGCCACGGTGGAGCTGAGCGACGAATCCAGCGGCGACGAAATCACCTACCAGATCGTGGGCGACGATGAAGCCGATCTCAAGCAGGGCCGCATTTCCATCAACTCGCCCATCGCGCGGGCGCTGATCGGCAAAGAGTCCGGTGAAGTCGCGCAGGTTGCCGCCCCCAGTGGTGTGCGGCGCTACGAAATTCTCGCGGTGCATTACCGATGAACCATCCCGAAACCCTTCGCTTCGCTCGGTTCTCCCCTCAAGGGGCGAGAAACGCTTATGACGAGCCGGCGAGCTTCTTATGAGCAGTCTGCGCACCCGCTGGTTTTTGGCTGCGCTGTGGCTGGGCGGCATGGCCGCGGTCGGCCTCATCGGCGCCCCAACGGCGTTTGCCACTGTGCCCGAAAAAATGCTGGCGGCGGCAGTGGCCAGTCGCATGTTTTACGCCATGGCGCTCGCTGCCATTGTGTTGGGCGTGTTGATTGCCGTACTGGAGCGCGCTGGCAGCAAGGCCACGATGTCCGCCGATTTTCTGCTGCCACTGGGCGGAATTTTTTTCGCCGTATTGGGCGAGTTTGGCGTGGCGCCGCGACTGTTGCAAGCCGCATATAGCCACTCTCCGCAGGCCGGCATGTGGCACGGCATTGCCAGTCTGGTGTTTGCCTTGCAGGCCTTGTGCGTGGCGGCTTATGTGTGGCGACTGCCTGTGCGCAGCCGCAGTTGAGAGCGGCCATTCCTGCGGCCCTTCACCTGCGGCCTTTCAGCCGCGCGATGATTTTTTCGCACTGCTCAGGCGCGGCTTGGCGCGCTTGACTTTGCCGGTGGCGGTGAGGCGTTGATTGCCGAGCAGCGTGACGCGCTTGACCTTGGCGCGATGCGTCGGGCTGCTGGAAGGCACCACCAGTTTGACCGTGCGCGGGGATCTGCCGCGCTTCGTGGCTGGGGCGTCGTCTTCCCGCGACTCTTGCTGCACTTTCGGCCGCGGGCGGTAGATCACCAGCAATTTGCCGATGGACTGCACTGGCGCGGCGCCCAGGGTGTCGCAAATGGTCTGCAGGATGGCGCTGCGTGCGGCCGCGACGTCTCCAAACACGCGAACCTTGATCAGCTCGTGCGATTTGAGCGCCACGTCGATTTCTGCCATGTTCGCCGGGTTAAGCCCCTGCTCGCCAATGAGCACCACCGGTTTGAGCGGGTGGGCCTGAGCGCGCAAAGCGCTGCGAAATTGCGGTGTGAGTTCCAATGTGGCCATGACACTTGCGCGCAGCCACGGCTTGGCGTGCTGCGTCTTGATGAAGTCTTAATCCGCTATTGTCCTTGAAGAACCCATGTCGAGTGCGAAGAAAAACAAATTCAGCAAAGCCTGGCTGCAGGATCACCTCAACGATCCCTATGTGAAGATGGCGCAGCGCGAAGGCTACCGCGCCCGCGCGGCTTACAAGCTCAAGGAGATCGACGAGGCGGAAGCGCTGTTGCGGCCCGGGCAGATCATTGTGGACCTGGGCAGTACGCCAGGCTCCTGGTCTCAGTACGCGCGCAACCGTTTGCTGCGCAATGGCGTGGTGCAAGGCACGATTTTTGCCCTTGACATCCTGCCGATGGACCCGGTGCCCGACGTCCATTTTCTGCAAGGCGATTTCCGCGAAGATGCCGTGGTGAACGCGCTGGAGGCGCTGCTTGACGGGCGCAAAGTGGATGTGGTGCTGTCCGACATGGCGCCAAACCTGACCGGCATTCCGTCGGCCGACGCCGCGCGCATCGAGCACCTGAGCGAACTGGCGTTGGACTTCGCCCGGCGCTGGCTGCAGCCGCAAGGCGCAATGGTGATCAAGACCTTCCACGGCAGTTATTACAGCCAGAGCGTCAAAGAGTTCAAGCAGGTTTTCCAGCAGGTCAAGGCGGTGAAACCGCAGGCCTCACGCGACAAATCCGCCGAGACGTTCATCCTGGCGCGGGCTCTCAAGAGGGCGGCCGAATAGGAGGTTGGCCGTGCTTTCGGGGCTCTCCTGGATTGCCTTTTGTCAAATTCGATCGGATTGGTGAAATCAATAGCCCATTTTGGTAGATCGGTTTTCTGGTTTCTCTGCGCCCGCGGTCTTGAAATGCCTAAAATGCGCGTCATGTCTTGCAACTGCGCTTGCATTGTTTCTGGAGGTTGGTTTTGAACAATCAATGGTTTTCCAAAATTGCGATCTGGCTGGTGATCGGCCTTGTGCTATTTACGGTATTCAAGCAGTTCGACCGTCCTCAGCAGGCAACAGATGCCGTGAGCTACACCCAGTTCATGCAGGACGCAAAATCCGGGCGCATCAAGAAGGTCGTCGTCCATCAAAGCGGCATTCTGGATGTGACCACCTCCGAAGGGCGCCGGTTCAACATTACCTCGCCTGGCGACTTGTGGATGGTGGGCGATCTGGTGAAAGACGGCGTTGAAGTCGTTGGCGCTCCGCGCCAGGAACAATCGTTCCTCACCCAGATTTTCATCTCCTGGTTTCCCATGTTGCTGCTGATCGGCGTTTGGGTGTATTTCATGCGCCAGATGCAGGGCGGTGGCCGTGGCGGCGCCTTCAGCTTTGGCAAATCAAAGGCCCGCCTGCTTGATGAATCCAGCAACAACGTGACGTTTGCCGATGTGGCAGGCTGTGACGAGGCGAAGGAAGACGTCAAGGAACTGGTCGATTTCCTCAAGGATCCGCAGAAATTCCAGAAGCTCGGCGGACGCATCCCACGCGGCGTGCTGCTCGTCGGGCCTCCTGGCACTGGCAAGACCCTGCTGGCCAAAAGCATTGCGGGCGAAGCGAAAGTGCCCTTCTTCACCATTTCCGGCTCGGACTTCGTTGAAATGTTCGTGGGTGTTGGCGCGTCCCGTGTGCGCGACATGTTCGAAAATGCCAAGAAGCATGCGCCCTGCATCATCTTTATTGATGAAATCGACGCGGTGGGTCGCCATCGTGGCGCGGGACTGGGGGGCGGCAACGACGAGCGCGAGCAAACACTCAACCAAATGCTGGTGGAAATGGACGGGTTCGACACCAATCTCGGCGTGATCGTGATTGCGGCCACCAACCGGCCAGACATTCTTGATCCCGCCTTGCTGCGTCCGGGCCGCTTCGACCGCCAGGTTTATGTCACACTGCCAGATATTCGCGGACGCGAGCAGATCCTGCAGGTTCACATGCGCAAAATTCCGGTTGGCACCGACATCCGCGCCGACATTCTGGCGCGCGGCACCCCGGGCTTCTCTGGCGCCGATCTCGCCAATCTGGTGAACGAGGCCGCTCTGTTTGCTGCGCGCCGGAATGGTCGCGTGGTTGAGATGGAAGATTTCGAGCGCGCAAAGGACAAGATCATGATGGGCGCGGAGCGCAAGGGCATGGTGATGCCTGAGGAGGAGCGCCGCAACACCGCATATCACGAGTCTGGCCATGCGCTGGTGGCCATGATGCTGCCCAAGACCGATCCGGTGCACAAGGTCACCATCATTCCGCGTGGCCGCGCCCTGGGCGTGACCATGCAGTTGCCGGAAACCGACCGGTACAGCATGGACAAGGACCGTATGCTCAATATGGTTTCCGTGCTGTTCGGCGGGCGCATTGCCGAAGAGGTGTTCATGAACCAGATGACCACGGGCGCTTCCAACGACTTCGAGCGTGCCACGCAATTGGCGCGCGACATGGTGACGCGCTATGGCATGACGGAATCGCTCGGCCCCATGGTCTATGCCGAAAACGAGGGGGAGGTGTTCCTTGGCCGTTCCATCACCAAAACCACGCATGTGTCGGAACAGACCATGCAAAAGGTTGATGCGGAAATTCGCCGCATCATCGATGAGCAGTATGCGCTGGCGCGTCGACTGATTGAGGAAAATAAGGACAAGATGCATGCCATGGCTGCGGCCTTGCTCGAATGGGAAACCATCGACTCCGACCAACTGGCTGACATCATGGCTGGGCGCGAGCCGCGCCCGCCGAAGTTGCCGCCCAGCAGTGGCACGACTTCTGCGCCAAAGGCGCCGCCTGCTCCCACCGCTGGAACGACGGCGGATGCCCCCTCGGCCACCGCTGCCTGAGCGTCTTCGCATCAACATCGGCCCGGTACATGACCGGGCCGTTTTTTTGGAGTCAACGACATGGCGGAGCAGTGGCAAGCGGGGCGGTTCAATCTGCAGTTGCACAGGCCCCTGGTCATGGGGATTGTCAATGTCACGCCGGACTCTTTTTCCGACGGCGGGCAGTATGCCGACACGCGCGCGGCGATTGCGCACGCGCAGTCCTTGTGCGACCAAGGCGCCGACATTCTCGACATCGGTGGCGAGTCGTCGCGTCCCGGTTCTCCACGCTTGTCGCATGCGCAAGAGTGGGATCGCATCGCCCCCGTGTTGCGCGAGATCGTGCGCTGGAACGTCCCAATTTCTGTCGACACCTATCAGCCCGACACCATGCGTCTGGCTTTGGACATGGGCGTGGACATCATCAACGACATTCATGCCCTCCGTAAGCCGGGAGCGCTGGACGTGGTGGCGGCATCGGCCGCGGGCATCTGCCTGATGCACATGCAGGGCGAACCGGGGACGATGCAGCAGGCGCCGCACTATGTGGATGTTGGCCGTGAGGTGCGCGCTTTTCTGCTCGACCGCGCACATGCGTTGACCGCGCGGGGCATTGCGTCTTCGCGCATCGCCCTCGATCCAGGGTTTGGCTTTGGCAAGACGCTCGAACACAATCGCGCACTGGCGCATACCCTGGGCGCGCTGGCGGCCGAGGGTTATCCGGTACTGATCGGCGTGTCCCGCAAGTCCATGTTGGGCGAGATGGCCGGGCGCCGCGTGGATGACAGGCTGGCCGGCAGCCTGGCTGCCGCGCTGGCTTGTATTGCGGCGGGTGCGCAGATCGTGCGCGTGCATGATGTTGGCCCGACATGCGACGCGATTAAAGTGTGGAGTGCCATGCGCGTTTGAGCCTCGTCCTGCGGGCCGCGCGCAGATTGAATTCTTGGAGAGGGCGATGAGCAGAAAGTATTTCGGAACCGATGGAGTGCGCGGCCTGGTGGGCAAGAGCCCGATCGTGCCGGAGTTCGGCCTGCGTCTGGGGCACGCCGCAGGCAAGGTTCTGCGGGCCCAGGGCGTGCAGCGCCCCACAGTGCTGATCGGCAAAGACACGCGCATCAGCGG
>JAQTVS010000165.1 GCA_028706735.1 Thiomonas sp. | reverse complement strand
GGAAAATCTGGCTGAATTCTAGGGGCAGCGTGTCGCAAGCGAGCGCCTGGTTCAAGGGAAACCCTGCAAGGCGTTGTTCCGCACGCAGCCTGCGCAGGGTTTCGCTCAGCCCCACGGGCGGGACGTGGCGCGCCAATTGGGTGAGCGCCTGCTGCTGTTGGGGTAGAAACAATGCGGCGCCACCCGCCTGCGTGCGTTGCAGGTCACTGCCGATTTTGAGCAGCGCGGCAACTCCTGTGGGGTAATCGGGCGGAGGCGGCAGGGTGGACGACGCCGTTCGGGCGCCGGTGCGAGACAACGCCTTGAGAAGAGTTTGCGCCCATTCCAGGCCGCTCGCCGGGTCCGGCTGATAGATCGCCCCTTGACACCACGACAGCACGGACGCATCAACGGCGGAACCGCCGAATTTTTGCCCGACTTCGGCAGCGGTGGGCCTGGGCATGGCCGCTTGCCTACAACGGCTGCGGATGGTCGGCAGGAGGGCATCGAGGCGATGCGCGCCGAGCAAAAACTGCACCGCCTCCGGCGGCTCCTCCAGAGTTTTGAGCAGGGCGTTGGCCGCGGCAGGGTTGAGCGCGTCCGCTGGGTAGACCAGCGCAACTTTGGCCCGGCCCCGGTGACTGGTGCTCACGGCCCATTCATTGAGCCGCCGAATTTGTTCGATGCGGATGTCCTGGCTGGCCGTCTTGGACTCGCTGCGCGCGGCGCCCTCGTCGACAGGGTTCAAGCCGAGTTCTGGCCACAGCGCTTCGGGAGCGGCGACCAGCAAATCCGGGTGCGTGCCCGCCTGAATCAAGGCGCAGCTTGCGCAGTGGCCGCAGGCGCGCAATGTTGTCAGCGTGGCCGGAAGCCGGGCGGATGCATTGTCGTTCGCATGGCCTTGGACTGGCGACTCGCACAGCATGGCGCTGGCGGTCTGCTGAAGCGCCAACCATTTTCCGTAACCTTGCGGCGCGTGGATCAGCCAGGCAGAACTCATTTTGAATCAAATTCCAAGAGCACATTGCTCAAGTGATTTGTGATGATGCTCTGCACCACATCTGGCGCTTGCGTGCCATCGACGACCAGCCACTTTTTCGGCGCCGCCTCGGCTTGCTGCAGGTAATGCGCCCGCACGCGGGCAAAAAAATCCACACTCTCTTGCTCAAATCGGTCGCGCTGGCGCACCTGCGCGAGACGCTGTGCGGCCACCTCGGGCGGCACGTCGATGAGGATGATGCAGTCCGGGCAGAGCCCCGGATGCACCCAACGCGCGATCGCGTCGAGCCGTTCGGTGGGAATGCCTTTGCCGCCGCCCTGATACGCCAGCGTTGCCGCGGTAAAACGGTCGCACACCACGTCGACGCCATTGAGCAACGCCGGTTCGATGACCTGCAACACATGCTCCTGCCTCGCCGCGAACATCAGCAGCGCCTCGGTGGGCGGGCGCATGGATTCGTGCAGCAGCAGATCGCGGATTTTTTCGCCGATCTCGGTGCCGCCAGGCTCGCGGGTCAGGACCACTTTGCGGCCTGCGGCCTGCAGCAGATTGACCACCGCGTGCAACTGCGTGGATTTTCCCGCGCCATCAATCCCCTCGAAAGAGATAAAAATGCCGGGACGGTAGGGATTGAGTGCGCTCATGGAGTTTTGAGAATGTAGCGAGCCACGGCAGCGTTGTGCTGCGCCAGGGTGTCGGAGAATTGGCTGGCGCCATTGCCGCGGGCGACGAAATACAGCGCCTTGATCGGCGCCGGATGGAGCGCCGCCCGCAGCGAGGCTTCGCCGGGAAGCGCGATGGGTGTGGGCGGCAGGCCGTTGATCACATAGGTGTTGTAAGGCGTGAGGGTTTGCAGGTCGCGTTTGGTGATGCTGCCCTTGTAGCGCGCACCCATGCCGTAGATCACAGTGGGATCGCTCTGCAGAGCCATGCCTGTGCGCAGGCGGTTGATGAACACGGCGGCAATTTTGTCGCGGTCTTGCGGATTGCCGGTTTCCTTCTCGATGATGGAGGCCAGGATCAGCGCCTGCTGCGGCGTTTTCAGCGGCAGGTCAGGCGCGCGATCTGCCCATGCCGCCGCAAGCCGTTTTTGCATCGCCTGATAAGCGCGGCGCAACACGTCGATTTCAGAGGAATCGCGGGCATACAGATAAGTGTCGGGGAAAAATTCGCCCTCGGGCGATGTGCCGTCTGGTGCGCCGATGCGTTGCATCAGTTGTTGGTGTGTGAGGTCATTGACGTCGTGCTGCAGGCCCGGCGCGGTTGACAAGGCCTGCAACATCTGCGCGAAGGTCCATCCCTCAGGAATGGTGATGGCCAGCAGCGTCTGGTCGCCCCGCGCCATGCGTTCGAGCAGCGCCCACGGCGTCATGCCCTGGGTGATTTCATAGCTGCCGGCCTTGAGCTCCGCACCACGTCCGCTCAACCGGGCCAGCCAGTAAAACAGGCGCGGCTGCAGGTCAGCGCCCTGCTGTTTGATCTGCCGCGCAGCCGACAGCGCAGAGCTGCCGGGACGCACCGAAAAATCGAGCGGACTCTCGCGCAGGGCGATTGGGCTGTTGGCCCACCAGGCCAGCGACCCGGCGATCAACACCAGAATGAGCAGACCGAGAAGAAGAAGTTTTCGCAGCAAACGCACAGAGTCCCAGAAAAGAGTCGTAGCCCTCGGGCAAAGCCCGCAGCGCATTGCCAGAAGCGCAAGCTTCCTATACTAGTTGAGCCCTCGTTTGCGGGGCCTGCCAAGTCTGCCGAAAGTTGCCCCATGCCTTTATTCTCCTGCCCTCTTGATTCTGTTGCCGTGCTGCGTGTGTCTGGCCCGCAGGGCGCAGATTTGCTGCATGCGCAGCTCAGCCAGGATTTTCAGAACTGGCCCGCAGATCAGGCCAGGCTGGCCGCGTTGCTCAACCCGCAAGGGCGGATGCTGGCAGATTTCACCGCGCTGCAATGGGCGCCGGAGCAGATTGTTCTGCTGCTCGACGCCTCGATTGCCGCTTCGGCGCTGCAGCGTCTGCGCATGTTCGTGCTGCGACTGAAATGCACCCTGGACGACGCTGGCGACGCTCTGCAACGCCACGGACTGCTTGGCGCCACATGGGGCAATTATCCGGCCCGCCTTGCGCCGCCAACGCAGCCCTGGAGCGTGCGGCGGCTGGAGAGTGGCGCGCTCTTGCTGCGTCTGCCGCAGACCGGCCATGCGGTGCGCTGCGTTCTGATCAGCGACTCCACCCAGCCCGCCCAGCAGGCGCTGCAAGCTGAGCTTGCGGCGCTGCCCGCCCTGTCCCCGTCTGACTGGGTCTTGCAGGACATTCGCGCCGGATTGCCGCACATCACGCAGGCCACGCAGCAGCTTTTTGTGCCGCAAATGCTCAATCTGGAGCTGATCGGCGGGGTGAACTTCAAAAAGGGCTGCTACCCAGGGCAGGAGGTGGTGGCGCGCAGCCAGTACCGCGGTACCCTCAAGCGCCGCACCTATCTCGTCTCCGGTGCGGCGCCCCTGCAGGCCGGGCAGGAATTGGTGCATGCGGCCGACCCGGGCCAGCCCTGCGGCGTAGTGGTCAACGCCGCCCCGGATGACGCGGGGCGCTGGTGGGCGCTGGCCGAATTGAAAATTGCCCTGGCCGAGCAGCCAGGCCTGCACCTGGGCGACGCAAACGGCCCCGCAATGGACGTCGGCGCCCTGCCCTACACGTTCCCCGCGCCCGCCTGAAGCGCTGCGGCGCGCAGCGCCTGCGCCGCAGCGTCCACGGCCCGCGCGGCTTCTGGCAGCGCGCGGCTCATTTTGATGAAGTCGTGCGTCACGCCCGGCCACACCGCGGCTGCGACCAGCCCGCCGGACCGGCGCAACAGTTCGGCGTAGGCCAGGCCTTCATCGCGTAGTGGATCGCACCCCGCGACGGCCATCCACGCCGGGGCGAGGCTCCGGTGGTCTGCGGCGTATTGCGGGGCAAAGCGCCAGTCGGTGCAGTCTTGACGCCCGCGCAGGTATAGCCCGAAAAACCAGTCGATCTGCGCGCGTTCCAGCAAAAAACCGTTGGCATAACGCTGTTGTGAAGGGGTGTCATGGCCGCAGCCCATGCCCGGATAAAACAGCAGTTGCAAGGCCAGTGGCAGCGCCGCGTCGCGCGCGGCCAGGGCGCAGGCGGCGGCCAGCGTGCCTCCGGCGCTGTCGCCGCCCACCGCCAGGCAACGCGTGTCCACGCCGAGCAGATCGCCGTGGGCATGCAGCCATTGCAGCGCGTCCCATGCATCGTTGAAGGCGGTGGGGAAGCGGTGCTCCGGCGCAAGGCGGTAGTCCAGCGACAACACCATCCAGCCCGAGCGCAGCGCCAGTTGGCGGCACAGCGCGTCATGCGTGGCCGCGCTGCCAATGACAAAACCGCCGCCGTGGAAATAGAGCAAGGCGGGCTGCGGCGCCTGCCAGTCGGCGTCACGCGGCGCATAGCGGCGCAGCGGCAAACGCAGGCCATCGCGGCTGGGGCAGTCCAGGGTGTCGCACAGCGGCAGCGGAGCGGGGGCAAAGTCGAGCACCTGCGCCATACGGGAATAGGCGGCGCGCGCCTGTTCGGGGTCGAGATGATGCAGCGGCGCCTGCCCGGCACGGGCGATGCGCTGCAGCAACGCGCGCATCCGTGGGATGAGGTCTTGCTCGGGCGGTCCGGCCGCGCTCATGTCGTCCACGCCCAAAGCGGCAAATCATGCTGCCGTGCCAAGGCCGTGAGTTGCGCGGCGGTGTGCGTCTTGCACCAGCGGGTGATGTGACGGCGCGTGCCGCCCTGCGCCAATAGAAAGAGCGTCTGCTGAAAGTGCGGCTCCAGCGCGGCGATGGCCACCAGCCCGTCGGCGCAGAGGTACACGCCATAGCCCGGCAGTGCGCCCCCCAGCAGGCTGCCAGGCGCGGTCATGCCCAGCGTGCGTGGCACGGCGGCAAAGCCGGCGGCGTCGGATAAGGCGACATCCAGCATCACGCCCCTTCCTTGCAGGCGCGCCTGCAGCAAAGCGCCCATGGCGGCCTCGACCACCAGCATGGCGCCCATCATGTCGGCCAGCAGCGTGGAAGGCAAATGCGCGGTGTCGATCAACCCGGCTTCTGCCTGAAAGGTCAGGTCATGCCCCGGCAGATGCGACTGCGCACCCGGATAGCCAAGCACGCAGACCGCGCTGAGCAGCGCGTGGCGCGCGGCCAGGCTGGGTTTATCCAGCCCCAGCCGCTTGAGCGCCGCGGGGCGGAAGGCGGTAAACAACAGGTCGCTGCGCTGAAGGTGGGTATGCAGCGCGGTCTGCCCTTGTTCCGTCTTCAGATCCAGCGTCTGCACGCGAATGCCTTTGTGCATGGCGCGATAGAGCGCTGGAGACATTTGCGCCATCGGGTCGCCGCTGGGCGGCTCGATCTTGCGCACCTCGGCGCCCAGCGCATGCAACCGGGCCGCAGCAGCCGGGCCCGGAAGGTTCACGGCCAGGGTGGTGATGCGCACCCCGGCCAGAGGTTTGAAATTGTGGGAATGACGCGGGTACAGGCGAGCGGCTGACGACATGACTGATAGAGAAGGACGCTGCATCGCAGCCAAGCTGCATTGTGCTCAATCCGGCAGGGTATCCCGCAGACGCAGCAACTGCCTCCGCTCCAGCTTGCTTGGGCGGCCTTGCCGCACAGCCTGCGGTTCCGGTCTCCACCGGTGCAGCGCCGACAGACGTGCGCGCTCCACGCGGCTGCGCTCGGTTTCCCGGTAGCGCGTTTGCGCCAACGCAGCAGAAAGGCGCTGCAAGCCGAGCGCCAGCACCTCAACCTCGAATTGGCCACGCTCCTGCTGGATGGCGAGCATATCTCCTGCCCGCACTTCCTTGGCGGGCTTGGGGCGGCGCCGTTCACCAGGACCCAGACTATTGATTCGGCCCGCAAACAGATTCAAGCCGCATAGCGGACATAGGGATCTTGGAAGTAGGCCTTGACGCGTTCGGGTTCGCGAGCGATGACGTGCATGTGCGCTTCGGTTGCGGCCTGCAGGCGTGCCTTGGTGAGAAGTGGCTCGGCTTTTCTAAACAGCGGGATAAGTGGATGATCTGGTTTCTTGCTGGGCCGAGAAGGGTCTGGCAGAGGAGCGAAGAGGATGAACCACAAACCCACATCCGGTCGACGTCAGCACCGCGTGCACAGCCCGGAGTTCAAAGCCAAGGTGGCACTTGCGGCGCTGCGCGAGGACAAGATCCTGGCCGAGCTGAGTCAGCAATACGCTTTGCATCCCACCCAGATCACCGAGTGGAGGCGGCAACTCCTGGAGCACGCGGCCGACGTGTTCGGGCGCAAACCCGAGGAAGCCGTGGATTTGGCGCCGCTGCACGAGAAGATCGGGCGGCAGGCGCTGGAGCTGGATTTTTTAAGCAGCGCGCTCACCAAGG
>JAQTVS010000164.1 GCA_028706735.1 Thiomonas sp. | reverse complement strand
CGCACATCACAACGTCAACCCCAAGCCGTTCATCTGGACCAAGAGCGCTCGCGACATCCTGCAGAAGGTCATTCGCGCGAATAGACGCTTAAGTTCCAAACAGAATGGAACACTACACTAGCTGAGCATGGCCGAAGTGGACTCCTGGCGTTGGACTTGCACGCCTATGTGGAGAGATTTGCGCTTGGCCCTTGAATTGACCTCTGTTGGGGATCATGTGTTCATCGCTCCCCATAGTGTGATCACCGCCGACGTCCCGAGCGACACGGGTCAACATCATCAACCAGTTGCAGATGGGCAGATCCAACGTCAGCAGCACGGCTGACCGAATGCGCATCGTTGGCGCGGGAGTTATCGGAAAGAAGATCCTGGTTGTCGGCGATGGGTTTGTGGCACCGAGCGTCGAAATGCTCGACGACAATTTCCGGCCTTGCGAATCGGTGATCGTTGAAACGGCGCTCGTAGCGCCGCATGTGCTCGGGATCGAGATCATCGGCGTTGTGCAAGAGCGCGCGTGGAAATCACACCTGCGTCACGTGAGAATTGCGGACCATGGCGAAGAAGTGGTCGTTCTGGCGCCGCAAGGGTTGGATGCGCTGATTGACGGGAAACGCGCTGCTCCATTTGCATTTCATCATGCTGAATACCGGTAAAGATCAGCCAATGCGATACGAAACAGATAGCTATTTGCGGCGGATTTCTGCGAAGGTAATCGCCACCTCGGAAGGCATGATTGTCCTGAACGACTCGGTGTTCTATCCGGCGGGCGGAGGCCAACCCGGCGACACCGGGATGCTCGGATTCGCCGACGGCCGGCAAATCCGCATTGTCGACACGCATCGTGCGCTGTGGGATCCACGGGTGATCCTGCATGTACCCGAGACTCCAGTGGACATCTGGGCTGGCGCCGATGTCGTCGCGGAGATCGATTGGGATCGGCGTTACTTGCATATGCGCATGCACACCTGCTTGCACTTGTTTTGCGCAGTAGTCGACGCACCGGTGACAGGTTGCTCCATTGGTGGCGACAAGGGGCGCCTGGACTTCGACCTGCCCGACCCCACACTTGACCGAGATGAGATAACCGAGCAGCTCGCCAATCTCACCGCGAGACGCACCCCGGTGACCACGCGGACTGTGACAGCCGAGGATCTGCGGGGAATCCCGGAACTGGTCCGCAGCCGCTCGGCGGCGCCGCTTGTGTTCGACGGTCGGGTGCGGGTAGTCGACATAGCGGGCGTGGACATGCAGGCCTGCGGCGGCACCCACGTCGCCAACACCGGCGAGATTGGCGCGGTGCAGTGCGTAAAGATCGAAAAGAAAAGCCGGCACAACCGGCGGGTGGTAGTCGAGTTCGATTGATGACGTATAGGATGGACATTTCTGGCATCCGAAGTGAGTTGGGATACCCATGTATGGGAGAGCGCGGCACAGAGGCAATCAGAACGCCATCGCATAGCCGATGCTGTATTCAGCCGTCTTGATGTGAAGCCCGCTGTCCTGGCTGATCGGCAGGTTCACCAGGCGCGCGCCGACAGCCAGCGCGCCAGGGCCAAAGCGCAGCGATGCGCCCACATCGGCCGCCGTGTAGAGTCCGCCGATGGTCGGGCGCAGGGTGTAGCGGGTCGCTAAGTTCCGTCCGAACTCGACAGCGGCATGGAAAGAGACCGCCGGAGTCGGCTTGCCGCCCTTCGCCCGCCTGGGATCTGATGTGCGCCGAGGCCCCGGCGTGGAGGCGCATCGACATCGGCGAGTCGTTTTGCGATCGCTATGAGTTGGATGCAACCAACTACTCGCGAGACGGTGTAATGACTCCAGCGGCGCTTCAATGTCGCGTCGTCACGTGGGGGCCTTTGCTTGCTATTGCTCCGGCCCCCAAGAAGTTTTAACCGGCGGCACTGTGGCTCACGGCGGTCCTTGCGCCAACCCTGCGGCGGCAAGGGGTACGGCTCACTCTAGATTCCCTGGCACCTGGTCGATGATCCAAGCGTGAATTCGCTGGATAAGGGGAGTTGTCCATCCCTTATCGGGCTAATAGAAAATTTGCCCTCCGCAGCATCTGGTGAGAAACTATCGATAGAACAGCCCTCGAAATGAGGAACTATCTTGTCAGCCTTTCGCACACCTCCCAATTCTCAGAAAAGAACGACAGAATCCATGCCCGGTTTTCCGCAGGACTTTGTCGATACGGTTCCACATTCCCGTGGTGATTTCGCCATGCCCCGCATGCCGAATGATCCTGCGGACGTGGGTGAAACAGCCGATGGCGACTACGCCTGGCGACTGGGGTGGACGCTCCTGGTGCTCGCGTTCTACATCGGCGCGCTCGCCTTGCCTGCGGCTGGCTTCATCGGCGTGAATGACTCTTCCCCCGTCTTTATCCTGCGGCCTTGGGCGCTCGTACCCGGCCAGGTTGAAACAGGATGGTCGATGTTGTTCGGGGGCTTCATCGAATTGGTCTTGGGGCAGATTGGGGCCGCTGGATGCATTGCGAATTTTCTATTTGCTATCGCTTTGTTCCGGTTCTGGATTCCACGAGGTTGGGGTTTCCAGGCCCGGACGATGTCCAGCTTGGCCATGGGACTTGCCGTGGTCAGCCTTCCCTTGACGAACCTCGCGCCCATTCTCGCCAACGAAGCGGGATCCAAGATGGCCGCTCTCGCGCCCTTGTCAGGATACTGGCTCTGGATGGCCTCCATGGCCCTTCTCTGGGCGGCAATCCGTATTGTCCCCCCTCGGAAACCCAACCTAGTGAAGACGTTTTCCTCACGCCGGATGAGACGATTCGCCCTCATTGAGAAAGCCGGTGGCGCTGAACTGCCGGACAAAGCCGCGTTGACCTGGGTGGAGCGAATCCAGATTCGCCTGAATGTCTGGGCCTTGATCTTCGGGGCGGGCTACTACATCGCGAAGGGGATGTGGAAAAAGGGGTTGGCCCTTGGCATCCTTGAGATGCTCGTTGTGGGCACCCTAGTGACGATGGCGCCGTCATGGCACTGGATTACATGGCTGGTGCAAGGGGGGTTTGTGCTCTTTTTCGGCGTCTCGGCCAATCTGGATTTCTACAACTTGACGCATGGAAAAACCGGGGTGCCAAAGCTCAAAATTCGGGTCTTGGCATTCGTATTCATGATGTTGTTCGGCTGGATTGCGACGCTCACGATCAACTATTTTTCCGTGCACGCTGCGGGATCTATTGCTCTTCCAGCGACCCAGTTCCCGCGTATGCAACCCGATGAAAGTGAAAAATCGTCATCGCGCACGGGGCAGACCTCGCAAGAGACCATGAAGCAGAAGGGGGTACGACCGCGTCCATCTTCCCCGCATCCCTTGATGGCCTTGCCTTCACTCCCTGCGCCTCGACAGAGCGCCACAGCGGCCTTGGGTTCGCTTCCCTTTCATGTTGGCGAATCCGTTTCCGAAGTTCGACGAACGGTGGCGAGCCTTCCTCTCAAGTCACTCACGCCAAGTAGTTGATTAAAAATGGCTTTTTCTGAGCGACTTTCGGGCGATTTGCGGCCATGGCCCGATTACTACGCTAACCTGTCGGCGGCTGATTTCAATACCAACGAAGCGCGATTCCCGCAGCAAGGCATCTGGCTCTTCTTTGATCCAAACCAACAGATTCGGGAAATCCGCCTGGATGCCCCCTTCAGCGGCGCCATTCAAGGAATTCGCATCGGCGACTCGATCTCGACATTGCTCGCCACAATGGGCCATCCCGATGTGCCGGTCTTTGCTTTCGCAGGGGACTTGGCCTATGTCTATCACCAAGCCGGTGTTGCGTATCGATTCGACGTGGATAAAGACGCCCAGGTGCAGCGCGTCTTTATCCTTCCTGCGGGGTGACATGACCGATCAAGGGCGCGAGGATGCCTGCATCGGAACTATTCCCTGAATCCGTGACCCCCAGATAATCTCCGGCCTGAGATCTGCGCGTGACATCCCGATTTTCCAGATTTACCGTAGATTTGCGGTTTGATCGCTGTGGCGATGAGGTTAGTGGGGCCGCGCACAAGCGCTGTTCGCCCTGGGTCGAACATTTCAGGCCGATTGCACGCAGCCGTCTTTGCGCTAAGACCTTGCGCTCAGCGTCCTGGTCTACTGCAAGTGAGGGTGCTGCGCCTTCAGCCGCTGGCAGCGCACTGCGCATGCAGATCGCAGAAGGCCCGGGCCGCCCGGTCGTTGGCGCCCAGCCCCAACCACAGCCGTCCGCCATGGTGGATCACGCGGGCTGCGCGGATGACCAGTTCCTGGATCACCGTCTTCACACGCCGTCGCTTGGCCGCATGGCGCACCGGGGCATGCGGCCCCAGCAGCCCTTGCTGCCCCATGAGGCGCAGCACATTCATCGTCAGCGCGGCGAGCTGACACACCAGGTAGTTCGTGTCGAACTTCCCCGAGGGCAGGCGCTCCAGATCCATGTCGGTTTTGAATTCTGCATGGAACTGGACGCCCCCGGTTTGCCAAGCGTTCAGTTCGAGACGACACGAAGGTAAAGATTGCACCCGTACATCCGGACTTTGGTGCGAGACGAGCCCGCTGTCCCTGATGGGATTTGCTGGTTGGGGCTCCATCGCCTTCATGCACTCGAGGTGCTTGTGCTTGAGCGAGCTTTCCCAACCACGGTCTGACCTGTCTTGCCATCATGTCATGATCGCCTGAGCAATCGGTGGGGTGATTCTCCTGTTCTGCGTTGTCTTGATCTTGCTGCAGCCGCGCCGATGACACGGCCACAATCGTGGGCGTGTCATCGGCGCGGAACTCTCGGTTGTTGGCCAGCAACGCCCAGACAACCCGAGCATTCTTGTTGGCCAGTGCGACGGCTGCCACGTTCGGGTTGCGACGCTCCAGCAGCTTGTGCAGCCAGCCCTCCTTGGCAACCTTCTGCCGGGCCCTGAAGATCACCGCTCTCGCACCGTGGATCAGCAAGGTGCGCAGATAGCTGTCGCCCCGCTTGCTGATGCCCAGCAGGGTGGGTTTGCCACCACTGGAATGCTGCCGGGGAACGAGGCCCAGCCAGGCAGCGAGCTGCCGTGCGTTGTCGAAGCTCTTCGCATCCCCAAGAGTGGCGACCAAGGCGCTTGCCGTGATCGGGCCGATGCCCGGAATCTTCTCGAGCTTGCGACTGTGATCGCTGGCGTGGTGCCAGGCCTTGATCTGCCCCTCCATCTCGGCGACCTGGCGATCGAGTTCCTTCAGATGGTCCATCAGTCGCTGGATCAACAGCCGGAATGCGCCAGTCAGCTCGTTTGAAGCCTCTTCAATCAACTCGGGCACCCGCTTGGCGAGGTTCGCAATGCCTTGGGGAATGATCAAACCAAATTCACCGAGAAGGCCGCGGATCTGGTTGGCTTGCGCCGTGCGCGCCTTGACGAAACCTTGGCGCACCCGGTGCAGCGACAGCACCGATTGCTGCTCGATGTTCTTGATCGGCACGAACCGCATATTCGGCCGCGCCACGGCCTCGCAGATCGCCTCCGCATCGGCCGCGTCGTTCTTGTTGGTCTTCACATAGGGTTTGACAAACTGCGGGGCCATGAGTCGCACGGTGTGTCCGAAGCCTCCCAGCTTGCGCGCCCAGTGGTGCGCGCTGCCGCACGCCTCCATACCGATCAGGCACGGCGGCAGGTTGGCAAAGAACGCAGCGACTTGATCGCGCTTAAGCTGCTTCTTCATGACGGTCTTGCCGCGCTCATCGACCGCGTGAATCTGGAACACGGCTTTTGCCAGGTCAATTCCAACAGTCGTAATCTCCATGACGGACGCTCCCTCTCGGTTCAAGTGGTTGAAGTAACACCTCCACTTTGGCACAAAGATGCCGCTGCGGGTGGGGGCGTCCATCCCATTGACTCGGCTAGCAGCTTCTTCAGTCGTACTCATAACCGGGGGGACGTCGGAAGGACGACAAGACGATCACCGAGATCGCCCAGCAGTTCGAAGTCCACCCCACCCAGGTCACGGAGCAGCGCCGGCAGCATCCGGAACGCGCCGCCGACGTGTTCGGCTCGGGCGGTGCGCCGACGGCCGCCGCGCCGAGTGTGGACGTGAAGGTGCTGCACGCCAAGATCGGGCAGCAGGCGATAGCGGCCGCGCCTCGTCCTTACTGGCCCTAAACGTATATATGAAGTAACAAATACGACAAAATGCATATCTTTGCAATGACACCCCAATTTCTCGTAGAGAATCCAAAGCTTTCATAGCGTGATCGGCTGGCGGCTCAACCGATAGGCGGCGGCGATGAGACATCAATGGCACTACGAAACCAGCAATATTCGCCCGTCGAACGGGTACCAATGTGGGGATACCCAATGGCTAAGGAACCTCTGCAAAAGTCATCCCATTGACTGGCTCATGCGTTGAATGCCGATGAA
>JAQTVS010000163.1 GCA_028706735.1 Thiomonas sp. | reverse complement strand
GCCGGATCCTGGGTATAGTCGTGCACGTCATAGATATCGGTCTCGACGTGCTGGTAGCCCGAGGTATCGATGACGGGCCTGGTGTCGGGCGCGGGGGCGGGCGGGGCTTGCACCTTGGGCGTGGGTTCAGGCGCGGGCTGGGGAGCAGGTTGCGGCGGCGGTGGCTGCTCCGGCTTGGGTTGCACCTTGTGGACGATGGGTTTGGGCAGGGGCTTGACCACAGGCTTGGGCACGGGCTTGGGCTCCGGCGGTTTCGGCGTGGGCGGCGTCACGGTCTTGACTGCGGGCTTGGGCGCTTCGAGCACGATCTGCACGGGCGGCGGCGGGGGCGGCGGCGCTGGGTGGCGGCTCCACCAGATCACGGCGGCGATCAGCGCCATTTCGAGCAACAGGGCCGCCAGCGCGGCCAGGGGCCAACGTTTGCCGTCCTGGTCTTCGGGCCACGGGGCGGGGGCGTGATGCAGCACGGCGCTCATTGCCCGCCGGCCCCGGCCTGCCGAGCCGCCAGCCCGATTTTGGTGACCCCGGCAACGCGGCAGGCGTCCATGACCGTCATGAGTTGCTGCAGCGAAACGTCTTCTTCCCCGGCGATGGTGACCTGCAGCGCATCGGTGTCCGGCTTGCTTTTGAGCAGGGCGGTGAGTTGCTGCGGCGACAGCACCTTGCTCTCATAGTGAATGGCGCCGGACTTGTCCACCGCGAGGGTGATCTGCGGCTTGGGCATGCTCTGCGCGGTGCTGCTGGTGGGCAGGCGCGAGGCGATGCCGGCGTCTGGAATCATGTGCAGCGTGACCATGATGAAAAACACCAGCAGGAAAAACATGATGTCGATCATCGGAATGATCTCGATGCGGGCTTTCTTCGCTTCAAAATATTTCATGGCGGCTCAAACAAAAATGCCGCGGCCATGACGCCGCAGCCCAAGCGTGCGAACTCCAGCGCACGCGACCTGGAGAGGTTTTGCAAACGGCGTCAGGCCATCTTCTGCTGCAGCGCAGTGGCGGGCTGCGCCGCAGGGCGCACGGCCTGTCCGTTCTGCGCCACGACCACCGGGCGCACGCCGCCCTCGCGGTAATGCGGGTACATGCGGTTGGACAGCATGAGCTTGATGCGCTCGAGTTGGTGCATGACCAGGCGCACCCGTTGGTTCAGTGCGTTGAAGGCCACCAGCCCGAGCACCGCGATGAAGAGGCCCGCCGCTGTCGCCAGCAGGGCTTCACCGACACCGCCAGTGACGGCTTGCGTGGCCGCACCCGGGTTGGACAGCGCCGAGAACGTGTTGAACATGCCGATGATGGTGCCCAGCAGCCCGAGCAGCGGAGCCAGGGTGACGATGGTGTCGAGCATCCACAGCCCGCGGTCGATGCGCGGCGCCTGATCCATCACCGCTTCTTCCAGCCGGTCGGAGAAGTGGTCGAGCGGGTCGGCCAGGTCGTGCTGCAGGGCGACCGCGACGACCTGCGCCGCGGGCGAGTCGGCGTCATCGTCCACCTTGGCCTTGAGCTGCTTGACGTCCACATGCGCCTGGCTCTTGAGCTCGCGGATCCAGCCTTTGGCCGAAGCCAGCATGCGCGAAATCGCCCAGAAGCGCTCCACGCTGACGGCTAGCGCGACAAACAGCAACAAGGCCATGATGTAAAGAATCCCGCCCGAGGTCTGGGCCAGGTGGGTGAGGGTGTCGAGGGACATGATCAGACTCCGGAGGCTTGAGGAAACAATGTGCAGTTTGATCGACTCACGTGAAGGGCCGATGACGGATTGCGGGCAACCGGATTCACGTCAAAAACTTGCACTGAGACTGGCGTAAAGCGTGCGCGGTGCACCTGGAAGCCCCAGAACCTGCCCCTGCGAGTTGCCGCCCAGCAGGCCGCCGCTGGTCACTTCCTCAAAGGGGTTGTATTGCTTGTTGAGCAGGTTGAGGACGTTTACGCTGAAACGCAAGTCATGCACAGTTGCATGGTTGATGGGCACTTCGCCGTCGAGTCCGACATTCAGCAAACCATAGGCCGGAATGGTTTTCTGGCTTGGGGCGCCGAGGTTATTGTCGAACATATGCTGCTGACCGACATACTGATACCAGATGCGCGGCGTAAGCAAAACGCCAGAAATATAATCGTCGTAGGCTAAACCAACATTGAAAGTCTTGTTGGGTACGTTCGAGACTGGAAGTCCGGCATAACTCACACCACCTGTCGTGTAATTATTAAAATCGGCTTTCTCGAAATTCATGTTGGCGAACGCATGCAGGTTGTACAGAATGTCGTCCGCCACCGCGATGTTGAAGCCCTTGTAAACCGAATCGCCATTGGCGTCGCCGAGGAAATTGCCGTTTGCGTCGCTCAGTGTGATGTACTGGTTCGCGTAGTGCAGGTGGTAATACGATACGCTCAGCAGGAAGTTGCGCAGCATGCCGTTGTTCTTCACATGCATCTTGAAGCCGAGGTTGTAGTCTGTGCTCTTTTCCAAGTTGTAGACCGGGGGCGTGGACTGGTAAATACCCCCGCCGCCGCCGACCTGTGGCTCTTTGTACGCCACTGCATAGTTGCCAAACAGCGCCAGCGTCGGTGTGATGCGCCAGTTGGCGGCGATCGATGGTTCGGTCTCATGATGTGTCACATTTGCCGCAGGCAATTTGCCTTGGTCATTCTGCGGATACAGCGCGTAGGCCTGGCTGAAATCACTTTGCCCGGAGGGGTAGTAATTCGTCTGATAGTTGATGAAGCGGATTCCGGGAGTGATGTCGAAATTCGAAATGGGGCTGATCTTGTCTTGCACGAACAGCGCCAGGTCGGTTTGATCAAAGTAATCGCTTCGGTATTTCGCGTTTGGCACGCCTTGGCTGCCATTGTATGGCGGATTGGTGTTGTAGAATGCGTTCCTGGTGTTGTAACGGCTTTTCAGGAAAAATCCACCCACGCTCACAAGATTATGTGGCAATAAAATATCCGCCCATGCCTTGTCGCCATAAACTTGGGTGCTGGGGTTATTGTACTCGTATAGATTTGCCGGATTGCTCAGGCCATAATTGTTGTAGTGATAATGCAGACGTTCGCCCATGCGATACCAAACCAGGTTGTGCAGTGACAAGGCATCGTCGACCTGAATGTTGGCCTTTCCATAAATGATGCGCGTCTTGTTGGTGTCATCTTTGAACCAGACGTTGGCCGGTATCGAGCTGTAATAGCCGGATGTTGGTTGACTGTACAGTGGCGTGTTCGGCGTGCCATCCAGTGTCACACCGCTGATCGGCTGCACAGGGATCGGCACTGGACGATACCCCTGGCCTTCGGCCTGATAAAAGCCCAGGGAGAAATCGCCGTTTTCGAATGTTTTGCGTGTTTTCAGGAACCAGGCGTAGTTGTGGCTGTGGTTCTTGAAGCCGTCGCTGCTGGTGCGATAACTGTCGGAAGAGCCCACACCTCCGGCAAGAACTGTGGCCCAGCCGTCATGCATGCCGCTTTGCAGGCTCAATGACAGATTGCGTGCGCCGTAGCTGCCGACACTCAGGCCGACCGTACCGCCAGCTTTGGCTGTGGGCTGCAACGGAACGAAGGAAATTTCGCCGCCGATATTGTTGTACCAGCGGTCCATGGCGTTGCCAGGGCCATAGGTGATGCCGATTCCCTGCAGCAGGCCAAGTTGCGGCACTTGAGGGGACTCCCACAGACCGGTCGATGGGTTCGTCATGGGCACGCCATCGAAGGTCACGGCAATGCTGCCGTTGTCAATCTGGCCACCGGAAAAGCCCCCCCAACCCTGTTTGATGCCATTGATGCTGATGGAGGTCTTGGTCGAACCCGTTGACCCATAGCCCGTGACGCCGACACCAGGAGCGAGCGCCAGCGCCTGCGCGCTGCCGCCGATCGGGCCAGCAGCCTGCATTTCTTGCTTGTCGAGAACTTTGACGGACTGGTCGGACTTGAACACATGCGCTTGTTCAAGTTTTTCCGCTTCATGGCTCTTTGCGGGTTTGGGCTCCCTGGCCTGCGCCTGGCCCCCCGCCTGCACCGTACCCAGACTCTCGGGGGAGGTCTGCGCATGGGCTGCGGCAAACGGCATGGCGAGCAGGGTGGCCAGAATGGACTGGGTGAGTCGCGATGGCTTGAAGTGGGGTCGATGGCGAGACATGACTGATTGCTCCCTTGGGCGGTAGGCGGAGTGGGTTGACGAAAGCTGTCATTCCATTCCTGCGATGTGTCCGCGGGGTTGCAAGAACCTGTCTGAATCCTGTCCGGCTGCGCCAAAGATGTACACAAATGTTGACAGTGCGAATGCTTCTCTTCACCGCGTCGGCTTCTCCGTGGCCCAGCGATACCCCGCGCCATGCACGGTTTGCACACGGTGATGCAGATCATGCGGACGAAGGCGCCGACGCAGACGGGCCACAGCGGTGTGCACGGTGTCGGCGTGCGCGCGTGCGGGAATGTCCATGGCCAACCGCAGCTCCTGCGGGCTCAGGATGTCGCCCTGCCGCGCACCCAGAGCCCACAACAGTAGAAATTGCTGCGAGGGCAGACTGAGAGAATGATCCTGGATGCGGAGGGTCCGGGTTTGTCCGTCAAGCTCCAGATGGGGCTCCAACTGGACGCGGCCTTCCGCCAGCGGCGCGAGACGTTCGCGCAGGCGAGCAAGCTGGGCGCGTATCAGCAGGGGCGGGCTGTCGATCGGCAGCAGGGCATCGGCGCCCGTCCTCAGCGCGGCCATGGCGCCGGGAGAGGCGCAGTCCGGCAAAAAGACGATGACCCGGGACGTTTGGCCTCCGAGAGGATGACGCAGGCGCATCAGCCAGTTGGTCAGTTCATGCACGTCCTCGCCACTGACAGCCAGGACGGCCCAGGCATCCCCTGCTTTCAGCCGCCGCAGTGCCTCATCCGCATCGACAGGCTGGCTGTTTGTGTCCTGGCAGGGTGAGGGGGCTGAGGCGAACTGAAGCGATAGAACAGAATGTTTGATTGGCACGATCTGGGCAAAGTGGTCATCAGATGAGAGTCAAGTGTGCGTAAGAGTTTTGACAAAAGCGTGACAGGTCGACCCACTACCATGCACTGCGATGAATGCGACGTCCCGCGCCAATCTCTACGCCCTCAGCGCCATTGCCCTGTGGGCAACGCTGGCGACCCTGGGCGTGGCGCTATCCCATGTGCCGGCCTTCGCGCTGACCGGGCTGGCGCTGATCATCGGCAGCCTGCCCACCTGCGGCCATTGGCGGCAGTGGAGGGTGTCTCGGACGGCGCTGGCCTTGGGCGTTTACGGCCTGTTCGGATTTCATTTCCTGTTGTTCATCGCCTTGCGCCATGCGCCGCCGGTGCAGGCCAATCTGGTGAATTACCTCTGGCCCTTGTTCATCGTGGTGCTGGCGCCGCTGCTGCTGCCCGGGGTGCGCCTGCGGTCGGCGCATGTGCTGGCGTCCGGCATGGGGTTTCTGGGCGCGGGGCTGGCGATTCTGGGAGGCCACTCTTTAGAGGCGGCCTGGGCCTGGGGCTACCTTCCTGCCTTGGGCTCGGCGCTGATATGGGCCACGTTTTCGCTTGGCAGCCGCCGCATGGCGCAGTCGGGCAAGGGGTTTCCCACGGCGGCGCTGGGCTTGTTCGGCCTGATTTCCGGCCTGCTCGCGCTGGGCTGCCATGTCTGGCTGGAGCCGCCTCTGCACCTCGGCCTGCGCGACGGCTTGCTGATCGTGGCGATGGGTCTGGGGCCTCTGGGCGGTGCCTTTTTGTTGTGGGACCGGGCGCTCAAACTGGGCGACCCGCGCACCATCGGGGTGTTGAGCTACCTCACGCCGCTGGCTTCGACCCTGCTGCTGATTGCCGTGACCGGGCGGGCGCTGACGATCTGGATCGGCCTGGCGACGGTGCTGATCGTCGGCGCTGCGTTATTGGCCATGCGGGTGAAAGACTGAGCGGGTATGAACAAATCCGCCATGCCCGCTCATCGCCCCCAAATTGCCCCAATCGGCGTTGCGCTTGGTGTCGTAAGAAGTGCGCGCCGTGCCGACGGGCACGGCTGTGTTTTGCGCCTGGATTGGAACCCTTTGAGCGCGCTGCTCGGCCACGCCGGATGCATTCACACCCTCAAGCGCCCCCAGGGCCGGGCGCTCCCCACCCCATCCCTCCCCGTGAGCGGGGAGGGAGTGGTCTCACCTCCCCCACGGCGTGGGGGAGGTCGGGAGGGGGATGAGGCCCGCGGCTCCAAGCTGCCCTGCGGCAGCTTGGACAGTGCCGAATCCGAGCAGTTTGCAAGCTGTGAGGTGGACAAGGAAACTTGGGGCGGCCCTGCGTTTTTTTGGCGACGCCGAAACATCGCAAGCTCGTTTTCACCGTCTTTTTGACCCATAGCGGGGCTATGGGTCTGCAAATCCGGCAAAAACTGTCCTCGCTGGGCCCCATTTTCGCTTTCGACG
>JAQTVS010000162.1 GCA_028706735.1 Thiomonas sp. | reverse complement strand
AGACCTGAAGCGCTATCCCGTGAAGCTGCGCGAACTGGTGGGCGCGGGCGAGCCGCTCAACCCCGAGGTCATCGAGCGGGTGCGTGCGGCCTGGGGCATCACCATTCGCGACGGCTACGGCCAGACCGAAACCTGCGCCCTCATCGGCAACTCGCCAGGCCAGCCGCTCAAGCCCGGAGCCATGGGTCGCCCCACGCCCGGCTACCGCATCCGCCTGGTCGACGTGGACGGCAACCCAGCCGACGAGGGCGAGGTCTGTGTCGAGACCGAGCCGCGGCCCACCGGCCTGCTGGTCGAATACGCCGGCGACGCCGACAAGACCGCGCAGGTGATGCATGACGGCCTGTATCACACCGGCGACGTGGCGCAGCGCGACGCCGACGGCTATTACACCTTCGTCGGCCGCACCGACGACGTGTTCAAGTCGTCCGACTACCGCATCAGCCCGTTCGAACTGGAAAGCCTGCTGATCGAACATCCCGCGGTGGCCGAAGCCGCGGTTGTGCCCTGCCCCGACGCGCTGCGGCTCACCATCCCCAAGGCCTTCATCGCGTGTCGCGTCGGCTACAGCCCCAGCGCCGAACTGGCACGCGAGATTCTGCTGTTCGTGCGCGACCGCGCCGCGCCGTACAAGCGCATCCGCCGCATCGAGTTCTACGAACTGCCCAAGACCATCTCGGGCAAGATCCGCCGGGTTGAGTTGCGCAAGATCGAAACCGACCGCGCGGCGGGTGCGCGCGGGGCGCTGGAGTTCTTTGAAGACGATTTCGCCGCCTGAAATCGCACACAAGGCGTCCCCAGAACCACCGGCTCCCCAAGAACTCGGCGTTCTGTCCAGCCCTTCGGTCCACATGCAATGCGGGCTGCTGCCGAGACGGGCACTCTTCAAAACTGGCCCAGCAAATGCGTGACGGCTTTGACGCTGAGCGACACAGCGAGCAGGGCGAGCACGACGATGATGATGTGCTTGAACCGCGCAACCGAGATCCGTCTGCGCAGCGCGAAGCCCCCATTCAGAAAAAGAATGGAGATCAGCGTCAGGCCCAAAGTCATAGACAACAGCTTCGGTTCAAAGAGGGCCTCGCCGTAGAGAGAAAAGATCACGAGCTGGCTGAGCTTGCCCAACAGAAAACAGAGATTGGCCGATTGGCTGATCGTGTTTTTGTCCTCGCTCGTCGACAGCAGGAACATCATCAACACGGGCGACATCGCATTGGTCGGACCGCCAACCAGCCCGGCAAGCATGCCGTAGGCGAGTGTGCCGCCCCGGCTTGGAGACGCGATCTTGGCCTCGCGGAATACCGCGGAGTAGACATAAAAGAATGTCGCCAGCGCCAGCACCAGGAGCAGATAGGACTGCTGCACCCAGAAAAGCAACTGCACGCCGAGCAGACTCCCCACGGTGCTGGACAAGGCCAGCGGCGCACTGCTCCTGATCACATCGCTGGCCTTGTGGCCGCTCAGAAAGCTCAGCACGTTGATGATGAGTGTCGGAAATAGAGTGATCAGAATGGCCGACTTGAGCGGCATGAATAGCGCCAGCGCCGCCGTGGTCATGATCGGGAAACCGATCCCCGTCACGCCGTGCAGCACCGATGCGATGACGAAAACCGCGATGGAGAAGACGAGGTGGGCGTGCATTGCGGAGTGGTTTATGACTTGCCAGCGACTTTGACTGAACGGCTCAGGCCGCACATTCCATGTTGAACCGCACCCGCTTCAGGTGTCTTGCACGGTCCTTGATCGGCGTTCTGGCATGCAAATAGCGTTTGTTGTCGAGAATCATCATCTGATGTTCGCTCAGCCGAATGCGCCGCGACACCCTGGGGTCCGCCATCTGCGTTTCCAGCTCGGTCAGAGCCGCGATCTGCCGGGCGTCCAATTCTTCGCGCACGATGAGGTCGCGGCGATAGCGAAAGTTGTGATCTTCGTCCACCAATAACGAATGGATTCTGTCCCGCCCCTTATAGAACTCCTCCGGCACCCGAATCGGAAAAGTCGCCATGGTCAAAGTCTGGAAAGTTTCTGGGCGGAAGACAAGCGATTCAGGAGGACGTCGGCCTTGATCAACAGGTTCACACTTCCACCGAGCCTATCCTGTTGGACGACATACAGCGCGAAATAGCCGGGCACGTCCGCCTCGTAGCAGCAATCGGTGTGGAAGAAGAATTCACGGTCCGAGTGCGAGATCGCCAGCGCTTCCAGACCGTTGCTTCCACCAACCCTCACATCCCAGATTTCACGGCCTTTGCCATCATGTGTGTGCGTCTGCCCAAGCGCGCTGATCAACGACAGGATCACATCGTTCTCGGCGGCCACTCGGCCAAAGGAAAGGAGCGCAATACCGTAGCGACACAAGGCGCGCCTGATCGCGGATATCGACTGGTCGGTGAGCTCGGCCAAGCCTATCGATGTCGACTGCGGCAGTTTGATGTCCTGTGCAACTTCCCAATGATTTGTCACCATCATGCTGATTCCCTTTCTCGGAGAGTGCGCTCCCCAGTATGAACTGCGTCGCCAATGCAACTTCAATTGAGTTGATTCAACGCACCCATGTTGTTCAAACATGGGCTCAACCCCCTGAGTCGAATCAACATCAGCATAGTCAGCGACACCCCGCGCATGTGCACCAAAATGTCAGTCATGCCGAGAGAATCCTCCAGCGTCTACGGCACCTGCATGATGATCACCATAGTCAAGCAAGGGCAATTCACCCAGCACCGAAATGGCCTGCGAGATTCTGCTGTTCGTGCGCGCGTGCGCCGCATAGCTTGTTCACCCAGATCAATGCCCACCTGCGTGAGCCCAGAAAAGCAACTGCACGCGGAGCAGACTCCCCACGATGCTGGATAAGCCCAAATCGTTCAGGCCTCTTGACGTCGATTTCGGGCTCAAGACTCCCAGACGGACCAAGCCACCATAGCCACCATCAACGCGGCGAGAGCAATGTTCACCAATCGGTTGAGTACGGTGTCCGTGAAGAAGCGTCGCAGGCTGCTTCCCATGGCGAGCCACAGGAAGTCGAAGATCACAATGACTCCCATGCAGATCGCCGCTTTGATGGCGACATCCCACTGATCCGATATACCCAGGGTGAAACCGCCAAAAAGAGCCGCAAAGACGGCATACGCTTTGACGTTGGTGAGTCCAAGAATGAATCCCGATGGGAACCCTGGGGATGCCTCGTGCGTCGATTCCTGCAATGGCGCCGCCGTTGCGATCTTCACGGCCAAATACAAGATGTAGGCAACGGATACAGCAAACAGGATTGACGGCATGAAGGGTATCGTGCGAATGGCGACAAAGAGACCGGTCGCAACAATCATGATCGGCGGCACCAACCCGAGCACGATCCCGAAATAGAACTTCAGGGACTGCCGAACTCCGAAGCTCGCCCCACTCGCCGCTAGGGCAACCGTTGCGGGTCCCGGACTGGCAAGCAACGCAACCGAGGCGAAGGAGAAGGACAGGACTGCCTTGAAGTCGCCGCTCATCGTCACAGACATGTTGCCTCCGGCAGTCTTGATTTCAGCGGAGCGGCCTGGCCATCTGTCGGCAGACCATGCTCGTGGCAGTAGTAGATGGTCTGATATTGGCTGACAAAGGCGGAGACCTCGACCGCTCTTTGCGGCCAGGAATCGACAATGCGCTGATGCGTTCGGGTGTAGCCGGGGGCCGCCCTATCTTGAGCCATTTTCAAGCGCCTTTTCCAGAAAGTGACACGCCACATCTTTTGTGTTGGCAGCTGGATGGTAGGTGGCACACAGCCCACCTATCCATGTGTTTTGTTAAGCCATATATTCACTTCACTATTTGCATGTAATGTCCGTGGTATGAAACTTCTGCGATCCGCCAAGTTGTTCTTCGACGACATCGACCGCCACATCATCCGGCGGCTTCATGGCGACTCTCGGACCTCCATCCGCACTCTTGCGGCCGAGGTCGGGCTATCTGCACCGAGTTGCAGTGAGCGGCTGAAGCGGCTGGAGGATCGACGCGTCATCCGCCGCTTCACAATTGACTTCGAGGCCGCGCCGCTTGGGTATGCCATTCAGGCGATCGTGCGGGTCAAGTCCCTTCCGGGTCAGTTTTCACTCATCGAAAAGCTGATCCAGGAGACGCCCGAGTGCGTCACCTGCTTCAAGGTCACCGGCGAGGATGATTTCGTCTGTCACTTCTTTCTACGCTCGGTGGAACACCTCGACGAAGTGCTCATCCGCCTCCATGGGAAGGCTGATACGCATACGTCGATCGTCAAAACGCTGCCACTCGACCGCCGCCTTCCTCCTCTGTAGTCCGCGGATAGATATAAGAGAAAAACCGGAATGAGCTGCCAGCTCATGTCCTACGATGCCCGCGGCCTGCACATGGCACACTAGAAACGACAAAGTGCTGTAACCCCTCAAACAACGCGAAACCATGATCCACAACGAACTCGACGTCCTGGCCGAACTGGTCCCGCTTGGCAACGGCCTGAAGGTCATCGAACTGGGGTGCGGCAGCGCGCGGCTGCTCACCGAACTACTGGAGCGCTGCCCGGCCTGCGAAGCGCTGGCGCTGGAAGTCGATGCCGTGCAGCACGCCAAGAATCTGGCGCGCCAGCCCGACGCGCTCAAGGACCGGCTGCGCTTCGTGCAGGAGAGCGCCACGGCCATACCGGCCGCGGACGGCGGCTTCGATTTGGCGCTCATGCTCAAGTCGTTGCACCACATCCCGCTGCACGCCATGCAAACTGCACTGGCCGAGACCTCGCGCGTGCTGCGCCCGGGCGGCTGGCTCTATGTCTCGGAGCCGGTGTATCAAGGCGTGCTCAACGACATCGTCAAGCTCTACAACGACGAAGGCCGGGTGCGCGCCGCAGCGCAGGCCGCGCTCGACCAAGCCTTGCTAACCGGGCAATGGCAGCAGACCGCCGAGCGCCGCTTCGACATGCCCGCGCACTTCCCCAGCTGGGAGTCCTTCGAGCAGCGCATGCTCTACCCCAGCTTCGCCGATCACCAGATCACCGAGTCCCTGCGACTCGCGGTAAAGGCCGCCTTCGACCCGCACTGCGGCGCCGAAGGCGCGTCCTTCACCCGCCCGATGCACGTGCGGCTGCTGCAAAATCCAGCGATTTGATTCACCTCGCCACAGCCAAGCCAAGCCCCATCGCCGCAAGAGCGCACAAGGCGAGCCCCTGCAGCGCCGAGTGCATGCCGAGGCCAGCGCTCAACAATGGGCCGAGAAAACTGGCGAAAGCGAACGCACCAAACAGCAGGCCAAATGCCGCCTCGCCGTGGTGCTCGGCCACTTGCGCGGCCAAGGCAGGCAGCTTACCCGCCATGCCGCCGAACGCCAGGCCGATGAGCAGCGGATAGGCGGCAAAGGCCCACACGCCGAAGCCGTGCAACACCCCCAGCAACAAAAGCGCGGCAAGCGCGTTGAGGCCCAGCGTCGCGGTGCGACTGAAGCGCGGCGAAATCCAGTCGGCCAGCAAGCCGAATCCCAGCCGTCCCACTCCGTTGCCCAAGGCCATCAGCGACACCGCCAACACGCCCAGCGCCGAACTGATGCCAAGGGCCTTGGTGTGATGCCCGATCGTGGCAAAAGAGGCGGAGCCCAGCGGCGCGGCCATCAGGACAATGACCAGCGCCCACTGCAAGGGCCGCTGTCTGAGCAGAATCATCAGCGGCAGGTGGTCCGTTTGGCGCCCCGGCGCCGCGGGCGCCTCAGGCAGAATGGCCCAGGCCAGCCACCCGATGGCCGCATACACGCCGAGCAGCGCGGCAAGCGAGGGCCGCCAGCCCATGTGGCGGTTGATCTCATCGAACAAGGGCGCACTGACCACCGACGACATGCCATAGAGCGCCAGCAGCGCGCCGCCCAGCGAGCCGCGACGCTGCGGGTAAAGACGCGAAACCAGGGCGATGCAGGCGGCGGTCGACAAACCAGCGCCGACACCCAGCGCCAGCAGGCTATAGCCCAGCATGAACGCCACGGGCGAGGCCGTCAGAAGGCCGATGCCTCCGCCGACGGTGAAGCAGGCCAGCGCCAACGCCAGCAGCGTCTTCGGCGCCAGGCGATGAAGCGCGCGCCCCGCCAGAATGACGGCGGGAAGCAAACCCAGCGGGGTAAGCGAGAAAGCCAGATCAAGCGTGGCCTGCGGCCAGCCGCTCTGGATGTGGAGGGCCGGGGAGATCGTTCCCCAGGAATAGATCAGGCCGAAAATGAACTGAAACGGGGTCAGCAAGACAAAGGGAATCCATCGGCGCATGGGTCGTTATCCAAAGGCAGCATTCGAGCGTGTCGTCAGGAAGTGCCTGACCGCTGCATCGTAGGGACGGCGAGCCCTTAAACTTGGCTGCCCATGCACCCATTTCAAGGATGACACTGCACATGCGCGACCACCTGAATGGCGGCAT
>JAQTVS010000161.1 GCA_028706735.1 Thiomonas sp. | reverse complement strand
CCGCCCGCCTTGCCATCGAGCTTCGGCAGCACGCGGTCCAGCGACGGCATCGCCGCCATCGTCGGCAATCAGGTGATCACCGACTACGACTCGCGGCTGCGCGTCGAGGCCACCCGCCAACAGGCGCAGGCTGCGGGCGCCACCCTGCCGTCAGCCGCGCAACTGCGCGCCCAGGTGCTGGGCCAGATGATCGACGAGCTGGCGCTGTCCCAATACGCCGAGCAGATGGGCATGAACGTCAGCGCCGACACCATCGATCGTGCGGTCGCCCAGGTCGCCGCCAACAACAAGCTGACCGTGACCGAGTTGCGCAAGGAAATCGAACGCGAGGGCATGGGCTGGACCACCTACCGCGATCAGCTCCAGCGCGAAATCCTCATCAGCCGCCTGCGCGAGCGCACCATGGCGCAGCTCCCCCCGGTGACAGAAAGCCAGATCGACGAATTCCTCGCCAAGCAGGACGCCGCAGCCGCGAGCCCGCAGGCGCAATACGACATCGCGCAGATTTTTCTGCCGGTGCCGCAAGACGCCAGCGCAGCGCAGGTTGCAGCCGTCAAGCAAAAGATGGATGCCATCGCCGCCCAGCTCAAGGCCGGTGCCAATTTTGCCCAACTCGCCAAGCAGGACTCGCAAGGCGAGGGCGCAAAGCAGGGCGGCGATCTGGGCATGCGCCCTGCCGACCGCCTGCCCACGCTGTTCGTGGACACCGTGCGCAATCTCCAGCCCGGCGACATCAGCCCCGTCATCCGCAGTTCCGCCGGGTTTCACATCCTCAAACTGCTGAACGCGAGCGGCGTAGGCGCTGCGCCCACGACCGCAATGCAAAGCGATGTGCGTGAAATCGTGCTGCGCGCCTCGACCGACGCCGAGCGCACCCGCGCCAGGGCGGAGCTCGACGCAGTCGCGCAGGCCGTGCAAAGCGGCAAGGTGAAATTCAGCGAAAAGGCCCGTGAACTATCGCAAAATCTGGCAACTGCCGCCAAAGGCGGCGATCTGGGCTGGGTCTTGCCCGGGCAGCTCGATCCTGTGCTCGATGCCGCGCTGGAGCGTCTCAACCCTGGCGATGTGTCCGCACCCCTGGTGATGGGCAACAAAATGGTGCTGCTGCAACTGGTTGACCGCGCCGTGCGCCCCTTGGCCGCCGCACAGAAGCGCGCCCTGGCGAAGGAAGTGCTGCAGCGCCAGAAAGCGGCGCAGGACTTCGATGAACTGGTGCGCGACGTCCGCGCCCGCACCTATGTGCACATCCCGGAAAATGACTGAGGCCGCAGTCCAGCGCGTCGCCCAGCGCGGCGCGGCATGAAACGCGCAACCCGGCCGCGCGGAGCGGCGCAGACCACGCATGTGGCGCGCAAACGCTTTGGGCAGCATTTCCTGATCGACCAGCAGATCATTCACGGCATCGTCGATTGCATCAGCCCACAGCCTGGCGAACGGCTGGTGGAAATCGGCCCCGGCCTGGGAGCGCTGACATTGGCGCTGCTGCAGCGCATCCCACGACTGGCCGCGGTGGAAATCGACCGCGATCTGGCGGCGCGTTGGCGCAAGCAGGCGCCTGACACGGTGGAACTGATCGAGGCCGACGCGCTGGACTTTGATTTCGCCAGCCTCGGCGCCAATCTGCGCATCGTCGGCAATCTGCCCTACAACATCTCCACGCCGTTGCTGTTTCATCTCATGGAGGTCGCCGGTCAAGTGCGCGATCAGCACTTCATGCTGCAAAAAGAAGTGATCGACCGCATGGTGGCAGCCCCCGGCGGGCGCGACTTCGGGCGTCTGTCGGTCATGCTGCAGTGGCGCTATCGCATGGACAATCTGCTCGATGTCCCGCCAGAGGCCTTCGACCCGCCGCCCAAGGTGGATTCCGCCGTGGTGCGTATGGTTCCGCTGCCTTCAGACGCCCTGCCCGCCATCGACCGCGGCGTGCTCTCGGCGCTGGTGACGGCCGCGTTTTCACAGCGCCGCAAACTGCTTCGGCACAGCCTCGGCCCTTGGCTGGAACTTCAAGGTTTTGCCGGCCCGTTCGATCTGCAACGCCGCGCCGAGGAAGTGAGCACGGCGGAATACATCGCACTGGCACAAGCGTTGTCAAACCAGGTTTGAGCTAAAAAAACGCAATCCAGATAAAACATGGCGCAGGGCGGGGGCCGCCTTGCGCCATGTTTCGCTCCAGGAGCAGAACGCTCAAACCACTACTCAAACCAACAACTGCGCCCAAGCCCCTTCCCAGGGTGTGCTGACCTTGACGGCCTTGACTCTGGTTTCCGGTGCCGCTTCGCCCCGCATCTCCTCCCGGCCAGGAGTGCGGGTTACAGAAAAGAATAGAAGACCCTGAAGGCGATGCCACGCTCCGCCCAGAAATCGGCGGCGTCACGGAACACATCCAGCAGGGTTTCGCGCGCCTCCTTGTCAAACCGCTGCGTCGCCGGCAACTGTTCGAGCACAACGACCATTCCCGGCTGCGCCCCGCTGCCATGCACCACATCGGTCAGACAATCGTGCAGGGCGTCAAGGTTTTTCCCGAAGTGCTTCGGAAACAGGAAGGAGCGCGCAATCGTCTCGAGCACTTCCTGCTTGGTGGTCGCCTCGGAGAGGTTGGCGTAGAGAAAATGCTGGCCGGTCGTCTCGGCTGCGTCCTGCAGCTGCGCAACGCGGTAAGCCCGGATCGACTGCACGATATTCGACCGCACTGACTTGAGCAGCACGGCGGGATCGGCATCATTTTGCGATGCGTCGGAAACTGGCATAGTGATCATCGGTGTAGTAACAGACTTCCGGATGGTGCTTGACCCCACCGCACACAATGCGGCGCGCCCCCCGGTTGCGGGCGCCTGGAGTCGGGACGGTGTATTCACGGTAAAAGCCACGGCGTTTGGAGGGTAAAAGCCGTTCATAGTTTCCAAAGACGGTGCCGTCTTTCTCATATTTGAACGGCCCGCCCTGCTCAATGCGCCGCAACACATCACGCGCCTGCACAGGCAGGTCAGCAGCAGCAACAAACCGAATCGCACTGGATTCAGCCGCCTGGCCGGACACTTCCCGGGCTTGCGCCGAGGGCAATGCAGGCCATTCCAGAGACATCCAGCCGTGCGCCCCAAATGGCAAAGTGGCCAGCAGGAGCCCGGTCAGGAGCAGGGAACGCAGCGTAGAACGGATGCACCGGCGATTCATGCTGCAGCGCGCATTTGTGCGCGGTTAAAAGCAGTTGGACGCTATAGCGTGAAAAATATGAGGAAAACCTATCGGCTGGTCAAAACAGGCGCTCGCCGCATGCTCATATCAGTAAAGACCCGATCGTAGCGAAATCGCCACGAAAACACAAGGATTCGCCCATTTTTTAGGCAGGCTTTACGGTCTGACGCCTAGCCGTCCCAAGTGCCTTTGCCCCCCACGGGGCCGCGCTAGAGGTTCGCCTCTGCCACGGTCAGCGCGGTCATATTGACAATGCGTCGCACTGTGCTCGACGCCGTGAGGATGTGCACCGGCTTGGCCGCGCCCAGCAGAATCGGTCCGATGGCGATGTTGTTGCCCGCTGTGGCCTTGAGCAGGTTGTAGGAAATATTGGCCGCGTCCAGATCAGGAAAGACCAGCAGATTGGCTTCACCGCTCAGGGTGGATTCGGCCATCAAACCGGCGCGCAAGGCCGGGTCGACGGCGGTGTCGCCTTGCATTTCGCCATCGACCTCCAGTCCGGGCTCGCGTTCTCGCAGCAGGGCTAGCGCCTCGCGCATTTTCAGGGCGCTGGGGGCTGAGGAGGAGCCGAAGTTGGAGTGCGACAGCAGCGCCACTTTGGGAGCAATGCCGAAGCGGCGCAATTCCTGCGCCGCCATGCAGGTGATTTCGGCAATTTCGTCGGCGCTGGGGTCGATATTGACGTGGGTATCGACCAGCGCCACCTGCCGACCAGGCAGCACCAGCACGTTCATCGCCGCATACACCTTGGCGCCGGGACGGCGGCCGATGACCTGGTCGATGTAGTGCAGGTGGATGTGGGTATTGCCCCAGGTGCCGCAGAGCATGCCGTCGGCCTCGCCCTTGTGCAGCATCATGGAACTGATGAGGGTGAGGCGGCGGCGCATTTCGATCTTGGCCATCGCCGGGGTCACGCCCTTGCGGCCCGCAAGTTGGTGGTAGCTCTGCCAGAAATCGCGGTAGCGCTCGTCGTGGTCGGTGTTGACCACGTCGAAATCGCGTCCCTGCTCCAGCCGCAGGCCGAAGCGTTCGATGCGCTGGGCAATCACTGCCGGGCGTCCGACCAGAATGGGGCGGGCCAGATGCTCGTCAACCACCACGCGCACGGCGCGCAGCACGCGCTCGTCCTCACCCTCGGCATAGACGATGCGCTTTTTGGCCGCCTTCTTGGCGATGCTGAACATGGGACGCATCAGCGCGCCGGACTGATAGACGAACTGCTGCAGGCTGTCGCGATAGGCGTCCAGGTCGGCGATGGGGCGGCGCGCCACGCCGCTTTTCGCCGCCGCCTCGGCCACGGCCGGGGCGATCTTGATCATCAGGCGCGGATCGAAGGGCTTGGGAATCAGGTAGTCGGGGCCGAAACGCAGCGGCTCGCCCACATAGGTGGCCGCCACCACGTCGCTCTGTTCGGCCTGCGCCAGTTCGGCAATGGCATGCACCGCGGCCACTTCCATCTCGGCGGTGATGGTGGTGGCGCCGCTGTCGAGCGCGCCGCGAAAAATGTAGGGAAAGCACAGCACGTTGTTGACCTGGTTCGGATAGTCCGAACGGCCTGTGGCGATGATGGCATCAGGCCGCACAGCACGCACCTCTTCCGGCAGGATTTCAGGCGTGGGGTTGGCCAGCGCGAGGATGATGGGCTTGTCCGACATGCGCAGGGTGTATTCGGGCTTGAGCACACCGCCAGCGGACAGGCCGAGAAACACGTCCGCGCCGTCGATGATCTCGGCCAGGGTGCGCGCTGGGGTGTCCTGCGCGAAACGGCGCTTGTCCTCATCCATCAGCTCGGTGCGTCCGCTATACACCACGCCGACCAGATCGCTGACCCAGATGTTCTTGCGCGGCAGCCCCAGATCGACCAACAGGCTCAGGCAGGCCAGCGCCGCAGCGCCCGCGCCGGAGCACACCAGCTTGACCTGGGCGATGTCCTTGCCCACCACCTTCAGGCCATTGAGGATGGCCGCGCCGACGATGATGGCCGTGCCGTGCTGATCGTCGTGGAACACCGGAATGTTCATGCGGGTGCGCAGCTTGCGCTCCACCTCGAAGCACTCCGGCGCCTTGATGTCTTCAAGGTTGATGCCGCCGAACGTGGGCTCCAGCGCGGCGATGATCTCGACCAGCTTGGCCGGGTCTTTTTCGTTCACCTCGATGTCGAACACGTCAATGCCGGCGAACTTTTTGAACAGCACCGCCTTGCCTTCCATCACCGGCTTGGCCGCCAGCGGGCCGATGTCGCCCAGCCCCAGCACCGCGGTGCCGTTGGTGATGACAGCCACCAGATTGCCGCGCGCGGTGTAGCGGAACGCATCGTCGGGGTGCGCGTGGATTTCCTCGCAGGCCGACGCCACACCTGGCGAATAGGCCAGCGCCAGATCGCGCTGGTTGGACAGTTGCTTGGTGGCGACGACGGCGAGTTTGCCGGGGCGGGGGAATTCGTGATACTCAAGCGCGGCCTGGCGCAGCTTGGCCTTGGTGTCTTCGGGGCTGGACATATCTGTCTCCGCCTCGCGCGGCCGTCGTGAACGTTTCGCATCTTGTCGCCACGCGAGATCAAAGGATTGTAGGAGCCTGTCTGCCCGCCGTTGTGCGAACATGCGACGCACCACCCCGCATCCCCTGAAGCCTTCCATGACTGTCCCGCTCGGCGAATTCGACCTCATCGCCCGCTACTTCACCCGGCCAGTGCGCCGCGCCGCGCTGGGCGTGGGCGACGACTGCGCGCTGCTGACCGCACCTGCTGCGGGCGAGCAACTAGCCATTTCCAGCGACATGCTGGTGGAAGGCCGCCACTTCCTGCCAGATGCCGACCCCGAGTCGCTGGGTCACAAGGCGCTGGCGGTCAATCTGTCCGATCTGGCCGCCGTGGGCGCAAAGCCGATGGCCTTCACCCTGGCGATGGCCCTGCCCGAGGCCGATGCGCGCTGGCTCGAAGCTTTTGCGCGCGGCCTGTTCGCCCTGGCGGACGCGCACGACATCGAGCTGGTGGGCGGTGACACCACGCGCGGCCCGCGCAATCTATGCATCACCGTGCTCGGCACGGCGCCGCTGGGGCTGGCCTTGCTGCGCAGCGCGGCGCAGGCGGGCGACGACCTCTGGGTGTCAGGCACTGTGGGCGATGCCCGGTTGGCGCTGGGGCATCGCCTGGGCGAATGGTCGCTGGACGCCGCCGCGCAGGCCGCAAGCGTTGCGCGCATGGACCGGCCCACGCCGCGTGTGGC
>JAQTVS010000160.1 GCA_028706735.1 Thiomonas sp. | reverse complement strand
CCATCGCGCAGGCGTTGGAGTTTGTCCGAAGACTTTGCGCGGCGCAGTGCCGTGTCTGTCAGGAGATTGGATGCCATTTCCAGTAACCAGTAAGGCGCATGCTGGCAAGGTTACTGGAAGCCAATTTGAGAATGCAAGGAGCATCCTGCAACATCCGGCAACGTGTTTTCGTCACAAGTTGTTGATTTTCTATGCTATTTTTGCTTGCTCTGAAACGCCGTGAAAACGCCTGAAACATGCGTCTGGTGCCGGGAGCGGGAGTCATAAAACATGCTAAACAATTGATCTATAAAAATAATATTGCTGCAAATAAATGAGTTGCCCCAAAGTTGCCCCGTAGCGCAGTACCTATCGTCCAATGTCGATGGCCGGGCTTGCATCTGCTCGATCGGGGCCAATTATTGGTTCCGGTGCAAGGAATCGAACAACATCCAATCGTATCCACCGAGTCATCAAGGTTGACGAGGTGATTGCGCCGTCCTATGCCGGATCCCGTCAATGACGGGGCATTCTGAACCGCCCGTGCGTCGCGAGAATCTGCAGCATGCAGCGTATTCCACGCGATGGCGGACACGATTCCATGCTGATGGCGGACAGTGTTCCAGCGTGATGGGGGACACCGTTCCACGCTGAAGGCGGACAGCCGTGACACTCCTACGCGCGCAAGGTTGAGATCAAGGACGAGAAGATCCCTGGAATGCAACTGGCGGATGCCGGACCTTCGGGTCGGACATCCACCGGTTTTTGTTCTTTGACCGTCACCTTGCCGTCATGTCCGCTGCGCTGCTAACCGCGGCGCACCAGGCGAGCAGTGCATCGCGCCAGATGCGACACGCCGATCGGCCCGTCGGTCGTGCTACTGCCTACTGTCCAGGTAAGGGTGCAGCATGACCGGGCTTCCGGTGACGGGGTCGCGCACGATGGCGGGCACGCCCAGGGAAGCGGCGTAAGTCCGCAGGCCCAGCCCATGCAGAGATTCCAATTCGCCGTTAGAAGAAACCCGAACATCGCAACCCGTGACATCGTTGCAGTCCGGGCAGAGCGCAGCGGCCTCGATGACTGCGGCGGCGGCCGTCTTGCGCACCCGGCCTTTGATGTCGTGGAGCACGCCATTGCACAGCGCGCAACGCAACACGGGGCGATCGACGACAACCCCCGTCGCAAATTCCACCGGGAAATGCCTCTCGATGGGGCCGTTGTTCAGGTAGGTGTCCCAGCCATGCTCATCCTCGACCGGGTCATCATCGGCGCGGCGGTGGCTGATCTGAAACTCTTCGAAAGTTGAGGTATTCATGAAGACCATCATGGCACGGAACTTGTCCGCCGCAACTCGCTTCGGTCCTCTTCTGCGGATTCCAGCGCAAACCCGCCAGTCGTTCCGATCCAAAGCAGCCACGGCGTCAACATGACGGAAGCCCTAAACCCCTATACGACTCACCTAGATGTGGCACAGACGGCAGCCTGCGACCGGTCATCGGCCAGAGTGAGCATTGGCCTCGCCTGTGGCAACGACAGCCATGGTGTGCTCAGTGGTCGCTGATCTCGCCAGCATACTGATCGGCTCCTTCCAGCGCTGGCCAGATGCCGGTGTCGACCCGTTGCGGTCACTTGGCGTTCGGCTTACACCATAGACCTGCCCACTCTCCAGTAAACTCCATAAAGAGCTGTCTATACTCCACAGCATGAAGCGCCGCTACGCCGAGTTCAATCTCAAACGCAAGCTACTGACGCCTGCGCAAGCGCAAGCGCGCACGGCCTTGCTTGGGGAGTTGGCCAACCGTGCGCGCTATGGCGGAAACCCAGAACACAAGAAAACCCCGGGCGACTTTGGGCTCACGCCGCCGTCTGATCCGAGGCAAGGCAAATCGCTGTGTGACGCCGCCAAGATCTTCAAGCGCGATGAAGCAGAAAAGTTGCTGCGGGAGGGACTGCGCAACGGCCTCGTGAGCGACCGGATGGCTGGCGAATGGCCGAAGAACGTGTGGTCAGTCACTGAGGACGGCTTAGCCATGGAGGCACAACTTGAGAACCCCGACTTGGGGAGCTATCACGGCTACCCCATGCCTGAGACCGATCCGTTGTCGCTGGAAGTGATCCGTCGTTGGAAATACCTCAATGGCTGAGCTGCAAATCAACGCGAAGTGGATGGCAGCTGCTTCGGGGGAGCCCGAAATCATAGCCACGGCTGCCATGATCGACATGCACGTCGATGACATCAGCCTGACGCGGAACCAGGACATCTGGGCGGAGACCGTACGCGACAACGTCTTCGTGTCGGCTTACCCGCTGGCGATGTGGTTCGCGGCCTCATGGTGGCGTTTGAACCATGAGCCTTTGCCGGCCCAGCAGCCTGGTCATGACTGGCGTATGGCACATGAACTCGGTGCTGCTAATCATGGCTTCGTATGGCCTCGCGTCATCTTTATTCCAGACGGTGAAGCGATCCACGTGTGGGCTGGGGCGTCGATGACACCTGACCAGTCGGTGCAGTACCTGCAAACGCTTGAGGTGCCGAAACTGATCCCGCTGATCGGCTTTCAGCAGAGCGTCCAGCGCTTCGTGGAGAGTGTGCTCGCTCGGCTAGAGGCCAAGGAGCTAGTTGGGACCAATTTGGCGAATCTTTGGGCCATCTTGCAGGAGGATCTTGCGGACCCCGAGGCGGTTCGCCGCAGGAAGCTGGAGGCTGAACTCGGCTTTGATCCCGAGGAATGCCCTGAGGACATGCTGAACGCGGCGCTGCAGTGGGAGAGCCAAGTCGGAAAGGCGGCATTGTCAGAGCTGGCGCCTGCGATTTCATCATCGGGAGAGAACCCTGACTTGACGGTCTTAGGACAACTAGCAAATGCCAACGGAATCGTTGGTACTCCTGTAGTCTCGCCCGGCAGCATCGATCACTTGGACCATGGAGCTCCCTGGGAGCGAGCGGTTCATGAGGCACGTGCGCTTCGCCAATTGGTGGGTAATGTCGGCGATCCGATATCCAGCCAGGATTTGCATAATCTGCTTGGCCTGAACAGTGCAGCCGTTGACAACTGGTCTGTGCCCCAGGGACGGTCGTCTGTCGCAGTGGCGATACCGACAGATGGAAATCGGTTGAAGTTCGTTTCGCGGAAACGCAATCCGATCGGGCGGCGTTTCGAGTTGGCACGCTTTCTGGCTGAGTACTTGCGGCCTTCGACTGATGAGAACCGCTGGCTTGCGTCCACCGACCTAGGGACATCCCGTCAGAAGTACCAGCGTGCCTTTGCCGCCGAATTTCTGTGCCCGCTCAAAGCACTGCTGTCCTTTATGAACGGCGACTTTTCATCATATGCCGTCGAGGAAGCAGCCTACAAATTCGAGGTTAGCGAGCAGGTGGTGACTAACCTCCTACTCAACAACGGCTACATCCACAATTACTGGTCGGGGAATCTGCCTTATCAAATCGCGGCCTGAATGCCAATAATTGGGCAGCGTCTGCGTAGCGTTACCCAGCAAGAGCGCCACGGCATCATCACTTTGGTCCTCGTCGCGCAGCAGTTGTCGAAAGTCGCGGCGCCGTTCGATGTTCATGCGCATGCTCGCAAGGAAAGCGCAGGGATTGCGGTGGCATGCATGTCCGGATGCTTCAAGCCGTGAATGGCCACCCAATGAAACGCAACGGCCGTCCGCTCCTGGCCGGCTGCGGCCGCCGGTGGTTCCCCGCCAGGGTGCGAGCACACAGCGCAGAGGACCTTGACGTGCCCGACGACTGCACCCGGCCATGACCCGTCATTCGGCATGAAGAAATACTTGTCACCGGGCGTCCGGTTCAGGTCCTGTAACTGTCGTTCAAGAATTTCCGAAAAACTTGCTATAGAGGTTGGCAGGTCAGACGGCCATGAGAGAATTCTTTCTCTTTCTCTTGCTATTGTCCTTCTTGCTTCATGAAGATTCTTGAATACACCGGCCTTGATACCTCACGCGTCAAAAGCAGCTATCGCAAGGTATCCGAGGCTATCGCGCGCCACGACTTCCGTGCTGCCCAAGTCAAAAAGCTCGCCAATCTGAGCCACGGCAAGTTCTATCGGGCGAAACTCGATGATGCCGACAGGTTGTTGTTCTCGCTGGTACGCCACGAGAATGAGGTCTGCGCACTGATGCTGGAAGTGATTGCCAATCACGACTACGACAAGTCGCGTTTCCTGCGCGGCGCGGCGATTGACGAGAGCAAGATTCCGGACATCGGCGCCGATGAAGCCATCAAGGAAGCACAAACACTGCGCTATCTTCATCCCGAGCGAACCGCCATTCACCTGCTCGACAAGCCGTTCTCGTTTGACGACATTCAGGAGACCATTTACCAACAGCCACCTCCCTTGGTTGTCGTCGGCAGCGCAGGCAGCGGCAAGACCGCCCTGGCCCTTGAGAAACTCAAGCATGCCGAAGGTGTGGTCCTCTACGTCACCCACTCTGCTTTTCTGGCACAAAGTGCCCGCGACCTGTATTACGCCAACGGTTTCGAGCACGGCGGTCAGGAGGCCGTATTCCTGTCCTACCGTGAGTTTGTCGAGTCGATCCACGTTCCCGTGGGACGTGAGGCCAGTTGGCGCGACTTTGCGGGGTGGTATTCCCGCATGCGGCAAAACTTCAGGGAGGTCGATGCCCATCAGGCTTTCGAGGAGATTCGTGGCGTGATTGCTGCCGGCGCGAGCGGTGTTCTGTCGCGCGATGCGTATCGAGCACTCGGGGTGCGTCAATCGATTTTTCCCGAAGAACGGCGGGACCAACTCTACGATCTGTTTGAAAAATATTGCGCCTGGCTGATCGAGGCAAAGCTTTACGACCTCAACCTGGTCGCCCAGGACTGGCAAACGCTGGCTGCGCCACGGTACGACTTTGTGGTCATCGACGAGGTGCAGGACATCACCACCGTGCAACTTGCCCTGGTGCTCAAAACCCTGAAGAAGCTGGGGCACTTCTTGCTCTGCGGGGATTCGAACCAGATTGTTCACCCCAATTTCTTTTCCTGGAGCCAGATCAAAAGCCTGTTCTGGACTAACCCGAAACTGGCCGAGCGGCAGGAATTGCGAGTGCTGACGACCAATTTCCGTAACGGCCTGGAGGCCACACGCGTCGCCAATCAACTGCTCAAGATCAAGCAACGGCGCTTTGGCTCTATTGACCGCGAGAGCAATTTCCTTGTTCAGGCCGTCGGCGGCGAAGCCGGCCAGGTTGCGCTGATGCCCGACAAGGATGCCACCAAGCGCGAACTGGACCAAAAAATTCGCCAATCCACCCAGTTTGCCGTGCTGGTGATGCGCGACGAGGACAAGGCCGATGCCCGCAAGCACTTTGCCACGCCGCTGTTGTTCTCGATCCACGAGGCCAAGGGTCTCGAATACGAGAACATCGTGCTCTATCGCTTCATTTCGGATCACCGCGGCGAGTTCAACGAAATCGTCGAGGGCGTTGCCAAGGCCGACCTGGCGGTCGAGACGCTGGATTACAAGCGTGCCAAGGACAAGAGTGACAAGTCGCTGGAAGTTTATAAGTTCTTCGTCAATGCCCTGTATGTGGCGCTGACGCGCGCCATCAAGAACATCTACATGATCGAGTCGGACACCGGGCATGCGCTGTTCGGCCTGCTTGACCTAAACCTGGGTCAAACCAGGATCGAGGCAAGGCAATCTACCCTTGAGGACTGGCAGAAGGAGGCTCGCAAACTCGAACTGCAGGGCAAACAGGAGCAGGCGGAGGCCATCCGCCGTACCATCCTGAAGCAGGTTCCGGTGCCTTGGCCGGTGTTCGACGAAGCGAAGGTCAGGGGCCTGCTGATCAAGGTGTTCCACGAGCAGAGTCCGGGCAGCAAGGGCAAGCAACAACTTTTTGACTATGCCACCTGCTTTGATGAACCACAACTTGCCGAATGGCTCGCGGTTGAGGCGAAATTCGAGCAGGCACGCGCCTTTGATCAGCAGCGCGCAGTACTCGCCCGCAAGAGCTACGTCCCTTACTTCGCCAAGCACTTCAAGGACATCCTCAAACAGTGCGACCAGCATGGCGTCGATCATCGCTTGCCAATGAACCAGACGCCCCTCATGGCCGCAGCCGCTGCTGGCAATGTGGCATTGGTGGAAGCCCTGCTGGAGCGTGGTGCCGACCGCGATGCCGTCGATCACTATGGACACAATGCCCTGCACTGGGCCTTGCTCCAGGCATTTGATGACCCAAAATTCGCTGCCGGGCCGCTGGCGGCCATCTATGAGCGTCTGGCGCCGCCCTGCATTGATGTCAATGTGGGTGATCGCCTGGTACGCATCGACCGGCAGCTGTCGGAATACTTTCTGTTCCAGACCATGTGGGTCTTGTTCAAGGCACGCTTCGGCAAGATACGCCGCAATGCGGACAGCGCTTTCCAGACCCAGATCATCCTTGATGCCTGGCAACACTTTCCGGCCAATGTGGTGCGACCGGAGCGCAACAAACGCCAGCATCTTTCCGGTGTGCTGGCGAGAAATGAGATT
>JAQTVS010000159.1 GCA_028706735.1 Thiomonas sp. | reverse complement strand
GCGTTTCGCCCGTCGAACCGACGGCGCCCGGAGGAATGGGGCGACCGCTCATCGCAGCGCCGTCGATGTCCTTGAGCGGGGTGGTGCTGTCCAGCGTGGCGCGGCGGTTGCCCTTGCCGGTGCCCACGGTCACAACGCCGAACTCGGGATTGAATGCGGGAGCGGGAAACGACTTGGTCGCGGTGGTGGTGCCGTCCGCGTTCTGCAGATCGAGCGAATCTCCATTGGGCCCCCGATCGGTCATCGCCCAGAACTGCAGATTGCCCTGCTTGTCCACGCCCTTGAGGGCCAGGCCCGAGCCCAGGCTGATGGGGAAGCCCTTGGGGAACTCGGCTTTGATGTCGTTCTGATTGCCGGGATAGGGCACGTTGAACCGGCTCTGGCTGCCGATGGCATACTTGCTCACGCTGAGCTGCGCGCCCTGCGCTGCGCCTGCGCCTTTGTAGGTGAAGGTGCTGGTGACGGTGCGGCCAATCAGCGAGAGCGAGTCTTCGAGGTGCGCCTTGGCGTAGCGCGGGTCGGTCAGGCTGAGCTTGAGATCGGCGAGCTGCTGCTGGAACAGGGCGGCCAGTTGGGCGCGATCGGACAGATCGCACTCGATGTTGGCAAAGCGCTGGCGCACGACATCCCGAATGACGATGCCGTTGTTCGGGTCGTGGTCGTCATCGAGCGCCTGGAGCAGTTGCGCGGTGTTCTGCGTACGCGGGGCGTCTTCGCCCTGGCCGTCGAGATCGGCCAACGCAACCACATCGGCGCCCTTGGCGCGGCCGAGCAGCACGCCGCCGAGCTTGAAGGTGACGGCCTCGCCGGATTTGTAGAAGAACCGGCCCTCCGCGTTGGTCTGGCGCGGGGTGGCGTCGCTGTCGGTGGTGTAGTCCACGCCCGCCACGGCGGAGTCGAGAAAGACCCCGGTTTGCACCGCGGCCTGCTGCTCAGGCGGGTTGGACGCGGTGGTGGCGCCGCCGCCACCGCAGGCGGACAAGGAGATCGCCGCGGCAACCGCCAGGGCTAAAACCGATTTGGGGAAATGCATGGCTCGGCTCGCTCAAAAGAGAAAGCCAAACCATATGTTTCAAATGTGACCGTTTGTTTAATGCGCGATCCGTTCGCCACTCAGCGCGGGAACAGCACCTTGTGCTCACCGGATTCTGACGGGAATCCGCGCAACACGGCTTGCGCCAGCGGCACGGCCACCGACGCCAGCCCGCGGTCGTAGCCGCCGGTTGTGGCGTGCGACTGCCAGATCAGCGCGCCGGTGGCGGTGTCGCGGATTTCCAGCGTCAGGCTGCGGTCGTAGTAGTTGGGCGGCGGCATCCAGCCGAACATGCCTCCACCCCAACCTCCATAGCCGCCAGGAAAGTAAACCGCGCCATTGGGCAGCAGCACGGGCGGAGGCCAGACCGACGGGCCGTAGGTGGCCTCCAGATCAAGGCGCACGGTGTAGGCGTATCGCGCGGTATAGGGTGCGGGCGTGGCCAGCAAGGGCACCATGCCAGCTTTGGTCATGGCGTCGAGCACGGCGGTCTGGAAGGTGTAGGCGTCGGCGCTGTCGGCATTGCCCGGCGCGGCCTGCACCTGCACCTTGGCGCCCACCAAGGCTTGCGGCGCGGGGTGGGGGGTGACGACGGTGGCGCGCAGATCGGTCAGGCTGGCACAGCCGCCAAGCAGCAGCGCGGACGCCAGCAAGGCCAGCAGCGCAACCGGGCGGCGCAGGAGGTGAAGAAAATCGCGCATGGCTGTTCTCCGCATTAAAACCATTGGATGGATTGTGCGCGCGGGAGTTCGTCAGGGGGCCCCCAGGGTCGGCTTGCCGACCCGCCCCCCGAGGGGGGCAAGGAAACTTGGGACGGCCCGGGGTTTCCTTGCGCGCCACCGCAAGGCTCGGCATCAAAGGCGATGTCGCCCATCGGGTCGGGTACGCCCGTGGCGCGCAGGCTCGCAAAGTCGAACAGGCTGCGGTCGGCCAGATGCGAAGGCACGACCTGCGTGAGCGCGTGGAACATGGTCTGCGTGCGGCCAGGAGACTCGCGCTCCCATTGCCGCAGCATGGTCTTGACCTGCTTGCGCTGGGCATTCTCCTGGCTCCCGCACAGGGTGCAGGGAATGAGCGGAAAGGCGCGCAATTCGGCCCAGCGCTCCAGGTCGGCCTCTTCGACATAGGCCAGCGGCCGGATGACCACATGCCGGCCATCGTCGCTCACCAGCTTGGGCGGCATGCCCTTGAGCTTGCCGCCGAAAAACAGATTGAGGAAAAAGGTTTCCAGGATGTCGTCGCGATGATGGCCGAGCGCGATCTTGGTCGCGCCCAGCTCGCCCGCAACGCGGTAGAGAATGCCACGCCGCAGCCGCGAGCACAGCCCGCAGGTGGTCTTGCCCTCGGGGATGATGGATTGGACGATGGAGTAGGTGTCCTGCTCCTCGATGTGAAAGGGCACGCCGCGGCTCTTGAGATAGCCGGGCAGCACATCTTCCGGGAAGCCGGGCTGCTTCTGATCGAGGTTGACGGCCACCAGATCGAAGTCGATGGGCGCGCGTTCGCGCAGGCTCAGCAGGATGTCGAGCAGGGCGTAACTGTCCTTGCCGCCGGACATGCAGACCATCACCTTGTCGCCCTGCTCAATCATGTTGAAGTCCACCACCGCCTGCCCGATAAGCCGGTGCAGGCGCTTGGAGAGCTTGTTGTTCTCGAACAAGGCCTTGTGGGCGGCACGATAAGTGACCGCGGCCTGCGGCGACTCGGCTGAGGTGTCAGACGAGACTACCCTCCTCGCTTCGCTCGACTCCCCGGGGGAGTTGAGCGCTCCTTCGGAACGGCCGTGCGGAGCGCTCATGGCTGCAAATCCTTCACATGGAACACTTCCACGCCCACGCTCTCGCAATCAGGATAGACGTCGGGCTTTTCGGTCGACACCCGCACGGCCTTCACGCGCGGATGTTCGAGCATGATGCGCGCCACATCGTCGCACAGGGTTTCCTGCAGATGGATGTGGCCACGCGCGATGCGCGCCGCGATGACGCTGCGCATGAAGTCGTAATCGACCACTTCGTCGAGCTTGTCCTGCTGCGGGGTGGACATGGCCAGCGGAATGAACAGATCGACGTTGATCAGCACCCGCTGTTCGCCGCGCTTCTCGAACTCGTGCACGCCGATATTGATGTTGACCTCGTAGTTCTGCAGAAACAGGCGGCGGCAGGCGCGCAGGGCGGGGTGCGACAGGGCACTGAACATGGTGAGATTCCTAAATTGAAGGGGGAGCCTGATCGCGCACGGCAAACAGCACGTCGCGCCCAGTGCCCGCGAGATGCTGGCCGCCATCGACCAGCAGGGTCGCGCCTGTCATGGCGCGGGCCAGCAGGGCGAAATGCACGGCCTGCGCCACGTCTTGCGGCGTGCTGCCGCGCTGCAGCGGGGTGCAGTTGTGCACGCGGGTGAATTCATCTTCGGTCATCGGGCCGGAGGGCAGCATCAGGCCAGGCGCCACGCCCACCACGCGCAGCGCGGGCGCCAGTGCCTGCGCCAGCGCCACGGTGGCCGCCTGCAACGCGGCTTTCGACAGGGTGTAGGAGAGATAGTCCGGGTCGGGATTGCTCAACTTCTGGTCGAGCAGATTGACCACGCAGCCCTGCGCGCCGCGCGCGCTGACATGCGCGTGCAAGGCCTGCGCCAGCAGCACCGGGGCGATTGCGTTGACTTGGTAGTGGCGCTGCGCCGCGTTCACACTGAAATGCACAGCGTCGTCGAACTCAAACAGCGCGGCGTTGTTCACCACCGCGTCCACCCATCCAAACGCCGCCACCGCCTGCGGCAGCACGGCCTGCACAGCGGCGGGGTCGAACAGGTCGGCGCAGACGGCTGCGGCCTGCGCCCCCAGCGCCCGCACCTCGGAACAAACTGCGTCTGCCGCCTGTTTTGAGCGGTGGTAGTGCACCGCCACGTCCCAGCCTTGTGCGGCGAGATGCAAGGCGATGTCCCGCCCCAGGCGGTGCGCGCCGCCAGTGACCAGCACTTTGGGCCGGGAACCGGAAGGGGAGGTGGCGCTGGGCTGCATGCTTTCTAAAATGAGACGATGAACGAACAGCCAACAAGTCTACCGGCGCCCGCCCCGATGGCGCTGGAGCGCAGCGCGCAACTCCTGGCGCAAATCAGGGCTGCTCTGCATGCGGGCGGCGGCTGGTTGCCGTTCGATGCCTATATGCAACAGGCGCTGTACGCACCCGGCCTGGGCTACTACACCGGGCAGGCCGGGCAGTTTGGCGATTTCGGCAGCGACAGCGACTTTGTCACCGCGCCCGAGCTGTCCCCGCTGTTCGGCCGCACTCTGGCCGCTCAGGTGGCGCAAGTGCTGCAGCAGGGCGATCTGCACACCGTGGTGGAATTCGGCGCGGGCTCGGGCAAGCTGGCCGCACAGGTGTTGGGCGAGCTTGACCGCCTGGGCTGCGCGCCGCAGCAGTACGCCATTGTCGAAGTGTCGGGGGCGCTCAAGCACCGGCAGATGGACACCCTGCGCAGCGCCGTGCCCCATCTGTTTGATCGCGTGCAGTGGTGGCCGGCCTTGCCCGCGGCTTTCGAGGCCGTGGTCATTGGCAATGAAGTGCTCGACGCCATGCCGGTGAAGCTTTTGACCCGATACGAAACCGGCTGGATGGAGCGCGGCGTGACACAGGAAGGCGACGATCTGGTGTTCGCCGACCGCCCCAGCGCCCTGCAGCCGCCGACGCCCGAGGCGCACGCCCTGCCGGTGGGCAGTGTCACCGAAGTCCACCCGCAGGCGCTGGGCTTCGTGCGCACTCTGGCCGACCGGCTTTCGCGCGGCGTGGCGCTGTTCATCGACTACGGCTTTCCGCAGCATGAGTTCTACCACCCGCAGCGCCACATGGGCACGCTGCAGGCGCACTACCGCCACCGCGTGCTCGACGACGTGCTGCTGTGGCCGGGGCTGGCCGACATCACCGCGCATGTGGATTTCACCGCCATCGCGCTGGCCGCACAAGACGCCGAGCTCGACGTGCTCGGCTATACCAACCAGGCTCATTTCCTGATGAACTGCGGCCTGCTCGATCTGGTGGCCGCCGAGTTCGCCGCCGGGCCGCCGCCCGTGGCCCCGAGCAGCAGCGCCGCGCTGTGCGCCGCCACGGCAGCGCCCGGCGGCTCGCACTACCTGCGCCAGACCGCCGCAGTCAACAAACTGCTCAATGAGAGCGAAATGGGCGAACTGTTCAAGGTCATCGCCCTGGGCCGTGGAATGGACGCGCACGCCCTGCGCGGCTTCGCGCGCGGCGACCGCACCCAGACGCTGTAACAGGCCTATCCATGCGCTGGCTGATCATTTTCATTCTCGCGTCCATCATCTTTTCGGCGCTGCTCCCGCATCTGCGCCGCTTCGGCATCGGCCGCATGCCGCTGGACTTCACCTTCAGGCTGTTCGGCAGGGAATGGATCTTTCCCTTCGGATCGAGTCTGCTGCTGTCCTTCCTGGCCTACGTCATCGCGCGGCTGGTGTAGCCCAGATCCGCCAAGCCATCACGCCGATGCCCAACTGAGCTGTCAGCACTAGCGCCACGCACCCAGCCCAGCCCGCGTGCGCCCACACCCAGGCCGGACCGAAAGCGCCCACGCTGCCGCCCACGTAGTAGCACAGCACATACAGCCCAACGGCGGCCGATCGCGCCTGACCCGCCAGCGCGGGCACCTGCGCCGTGGCCATCGACTGCGCAATGAACACCCCCGCGGAGCTCAGCGTCAGCCCCAGCACGATGGCCCAGACCGGGGGAAGCAGGGTGAGCAGCATGCCGCCGCTGCCCAGCCCCACCGCAGCGACGAACACCCGCCGCTGGCCAAACGTCCACGCCAGCTTGCCCGCCAGCGGCGTGGCCACCATGCCCACCAGATAGACGGTGAACAGCAGGCTCAGATCCTTGAGGTCAAAGCCATAGGGTGGCGCCGCCAGATGAAAACTCACATAGGTGAAGGTGCAGACCTGCGAGAACAGAATGCCGAAGCCGATGGCATAGGTGCCGAGCAGTTTGGGGTTGCGCAAGTGCAAGGCAAAACCAGACAGCGCAACGCGCACCCCGCCGCTGCTCGCCGTAAAACGGCGCGATGCGGGCATGCCGCGCGCGATGAGCAGCAGGAACAGCAGATTGATCGCGCCCAGCACCACGAAAGCCCCCTGCCAGCCCGCATGCGCCGTGACCATGCCCGCGATGAAGCGTCCGCTGAAACCGCCAGCCACCGTGCCCGAGATGTAGAGCGCGGTCACTGCCGGAACCTCAGAGGGTTGCCATTCCTCGCTGATATAGGCCACCGTCGCGGTGAACACGCCTGGAATGCACAAGCCTTCGATGGCCCGCCAGACCAGCAAGCCATGCAGCGAGGTGGCCGTGGCGGCCAGCAAGGTAGACAGCCCCAGCCCCGCAAGCGAGACTAGCAGCACCCGCTTGCGGCCGAAGCGGTCTGCCGCGATGCCTGAAAACGGCGCCGCCACCGCGACTGCCAGAGTGGTGAAGGTGATGGTCAGACTGAGCTCGGCCACGCTGGCGTGGAACACCGACT
>JAQTVS010000158.1 GCA_028706735.1 Thiomonas sp. | reverse complement strand
TCCGGCGGCCACTCCGACGGCGCTGGCTGCGTTGACCCCGCAGACTTTGCCCAGTACCGAGATGCTCTCCGGCGTGGAGACCGCAGCGGCTAAGCAGCCCATGCCCGAACACCTGGATCTCGATCTGAGCCTGCCAGCAGGCGAGGCGCCCGCCGCCGCAACGCCCAAAGCCGCGGCCTCGCTTTCCGTCCCCGCGCTGCCGGAACTCGAAGCGCCTGCTGCAGCCAGTCCGCAGCAAGCCACAAGGCGATCAGAAAATGAAGATTTTCTGATGTCTGGCGGGCTGGACTTCAATATGCCCTCCGATTTTGGCGCACCCGCCTCCACGCTGGCCGCTGCCGATGTGGGGAAGGCCAACACGCCGGCTGCGCATGACAACGGCATGGAGTTCGATCTCAGCAGCATTTCGCTGCAGGACGCCGAGCCGAACGCAGCGGCCGAGTTGCACGATGATGCGTTGCCCAAACTGGAGCCGCAGTTCAGCGAATCCAAGCCTTCGCTCGATTTGCGTCTTGAGCTGGCCGCGGAGAGCATGGCGATTGGCGACACCGAATCCGCGCGCAATCTGCTGGGTGAAGTGATTGCCGAGGGAGATCCGCAATTGAAAAAGCGTGCACAGGACATGCTCGACAAGCTTGGCCGCTGAGTCTTTTCCATCACAGGCCGGGCGCCGCGTGGTGCTCGGCCTGAGCTACAGCGGATTGTCCTATTGCGGCTGGCAAAGCCAGTCGGCCGCTTGCGGAGTGCAGGATCACCTGGAGCGCGCGCTCGCGCAATTTCTCGGCGGCACAACCCGCACCATCTGCGCCGGCCGTACAGACGCGGGTGTGCATGCGCTTGGCCAGGTGGTGCATCTCGACACGCCCCTGGTGCGCGAAGCGTCCTCCTGGGTGCGTGGCGTCAACGCCTTTCTGCCGCGTGACATCGCGGTCCAATGGGCTTGCACGCAAGTCAGCCCGTCTTTCGACGCGCGGCGCAGCGCCTATCAACGCCGTTATCGCTACATCCTTCGCAACCATGCCGTGCGTCCCGCGCTCGATCAGGGGCGGGTTGGGTGGACGCACCGCCCAATCGACCTGGATCGCCTGCGCGAAGCGGCGCAATGCCTGATCGGCGAGCATGATTTCAGCGCCTTCCGCTCCAGTGAATGCCAGGCCGTGAGCCCGGTGAAAACCCTGCACGCGATCGAGATCACCCGGCTGGGCGACCATGTCGTGTTTGACGTGCGGGCCAACGCCTTTCTGCACCACATGGTGCGCAACCTGGTGGGAAGCCTGCTGGCCGTTGGCAATGGTTCCAAACCCGCATCCTGGCTTGCGGATGTGCTCCAAAGCCGTGACCGCGGCCAGGCTGCGCCAACCTTTATGCCCGATGGCTTGTATTTCCTCGGCCCGGATTACCCGGCAGAATTCAACCTTCCCGAGCCGCCGCGCCAGGTCGGCCTGCTGATCTGAGTCCCGATGTCTGAAATCGCCCAGCCAACCCGCACGTCGCACCGCACCCGCATCAAGATTTGCGGCATCACCCGCGTGGAAGACGCGCTGGACGCCGCCCACGCCGGGGCGGATGCCATCGGCCTGGTGTTCTATCCGCCCAGTCCGCGCAATGTTGCGTTGGCGCAGGCGCGCGACATCGCGGCCTGCCTCCCGCCCTTCGTCTCGGCCGTCACTCTGTTCGTGAATGCCGCTCCCCAGTTCGTCGACGAGGTGATCGACCAGGTGCGGCCCGCGTTGCTGCAGTTTCACGGCGATGAAACCCCGCAAGATTGTTCCCGCCATGGCCATCCGTACATTCGCGCGGCGCGCATGCGAGAAGGGCTGGATTTGTTAGACTTCGCTTCTCGTTTTTCCACTTCTCATGCTCTCGTTCTGGACACGGATCAGCCCGGATACGGCGGGGGCGGCGAGGTTTTCGATTGGTCACACATTCCCGCAAACGTCGCGCTTCCCCTCGTTTTGTCTGGTGGGTTGCATGCTGCAAATGTGACGCATGCCATCCGGCAGGTGCGCCCGTGGGCGGTTGACGTCAGTTCCGGCGTCGAAGCCTCCAAGGGCATCAAGAGCGCGCAGCGCATCGCCGAGTTCATTGCCGCGGTTCGCGCTGCAGACCTGTAGATCGCGCCCGGGCACATCTTCCGCCCGGCGCCAGACGAGACCCCACCATGTTTGACTATGCCTATCCCGACGCCCGCGGCCATTTCGGCCCCTACGGCGGCAGCTTCATTGCCGAAACCCTGAGCCACGCGCTGGAAGAACTCCAGGCGGCTTACGACCATTACAAAAACGACCCGGAGTTCCTGGCCGAATACCGCTACGAACTCAAGCATTTCGTCGGCCGTCCCAGCCCGGTGTATCACGCCGCCCGTCTGAGCGACAAACTCGGCGGCGCGCGCATCTACCTCAAGCGCGAAGACCTCAACCATACCGGCGCGCACAAGATCAACAACACCATCGGCCAGGCCATGCTGGCCCGCCGCATGGGCAAGCCGCGCGTCATTGCCGAAACCGGCGCGGGGCAACACGGCGTGGCCACGGCGACCATCGCCGCGCGATACGGCATGGAGTGCGTGGTGTACATGGGCAGCGAGGACGTCAAGCGCCAGTCGCCCAACGTCTATCGCATGAATCTGCTGGGCGCGCGCGTGGTGCCGGTCGAGTCGGGCAGCAAAACGCTCAAGGATGCGCTCAACGAAGCGTTGCGCGATTGGGTCACGCATGTCGAAGACACCTTCTACATCATCGGCACCGTCGCGGGGCCGCATCCCTATCCGCAGATGGTGCGCGATTTCCAGCGGGTCATCGGCGATGAATGCCTGGAGCAGATGCCCGAGATGACCGGCCGCCAGCCCGATGCGGTGATCGCCGCCGTGGGCGGGGGCAGCAATGCCATGGGCATTTTCTATCCCTACATCCCGCATGAATCGGTGCGTCTTATCGGGGTTGAAGCCGCCGGTCTGGGGCTAGAGTCGGGCAGGCATGCCGCCTCGCTGTCTGCAGGCACTCCTGGCGTGCTGCACGGCAACCGCACCTATCTGCTGCAGGACGCCAACGGCCAGATCATCGAGACCCATTCGGTGTCCGCCGGGCTCGACTATCCCGGTGTCGGCCCTGAGCATGCCTGGCTCAAGGATCTCGGGCGGGCCGAGTACGTCGGCATCACCGATGACGAGGCCTTGGTTGCCTTCCACGAACTCTGCCGTATCGAGGGCATCATTCCGGCGCTGGAATCCAGCCACGCCTTGGCGCATGCCATCAAGCTGGCGCCGCAAATGCGTCCCGACCAGATCATCCTGGTCAATCTCTCGGGCCGGGGGGACAAGGACATCAACACCGTGGCCGAGCGCGAAGGCGTGAGCTTCGACACCCTGTTCGCCCGCCAGCCCGGAGCCACAAAATGAAACAGCCCCCTGACTCGCTGCGCTCATCTCCCCCCGAGGGGGTGTCGGTTCCTTCGGGGCGGCCGCGCGGAACCGACATGAACCGCATCGACCAACGCTTCGCCCAGCTTCGCGCCCAGAATCGCAAGGCGCTCATTCCCTACATCGCCGCAGGCGACCCCGCGCCTTCGGTGACCGTCGCGGTGATGCACGCCCTGGTGCAAGGTGGGGCCGATGTGATCGAGCTCGGCGTGCCGTTCTCCGATCCCATGGCCGATGGCCCGGTGATTCAGCGCGCCACCGAGCGGGCCATTGCAAAAGGCATCGGGCTGCCCCAGGTGCTCGATTTCGTGCGCGATTTCCGCCAGACCGATGCCGTCACCCCCGTCGTGCTGATGGGCTACGCCAACCCGGTGGAGCGATACGGCGTGGAAGACTTTGTGGCTGCCGCCAAGGCTGCGGGCGTGGATGGCGTGCTCATCGTCGACTATCCGCCGCAGGAAAGCGAGGCCTTTGCCGCGGCGCTCAAGGCGGTGGACATCGCCCCGATCTTTCTGCTCGCACCTACCAGCACGGACGCCCGCATGGCCGATGTGGGCCGCATCGCCAGCGGCTATGTGTATTACGTTTCGCTCAAGGGGGTGACGGGCGCCGGCCATCTCGACACTGCAGCCGTGGCGGCCATGCTGCCCCGCATCCGCGCTCATGTGCAGGTGCCCGTGGGAGTAGGATTCGGCATTCGTGACGCGCAGACTGCGCGTGCGATCGGCCATCTGGCCGATGCCGTGGTCATCGGTTCGCGCCTGATCGAACTGATGGAGGCGCAGCCCGCAGAACATGCGGCGGACGTTGCGCGCGGCTTCATCCAAGACATTCGCCAGGCGCTCGACGCTTAAGGAGACCCTATGAGTTGGCTGGAAAAACTCCTCCCTCCCAAAATTCAACAGACCAGCCCGCGGGATCGGCGCCAAGTGCCCGAAGGCCTGTGGATCAAGTGCCCGTCCTGCGAAACCGTGCTCTACAAATCGGATCTGGAGCTCAACCAGAACGTCTGCCCGAAGTGCAGCTACCACATGCGCATCGGCGCCCGCGCCCGGCTCGATGCGCTGCTCGACCCCGAGGGCCGGTTCGAGATCGGCCAGGAAGTCCTGCCCATGGACCCGCTCAAATTCAAGGACAGCCGCAAATACCCCGACCGCCTGAAAGAGGCGCTGGAAAACACCCAGGAAACCGATGCGCTCATCGTCATGGGCGGCGCCATTCAAACCCTGCCCGTGGTAGTGGCCTGTTTCGAGTTCGAGTTCATGGGGGGCTCCATGGGGTCTGTGGTCGGCGAGCGTTTTGTGCGCGGGGTGCAGACGGCCATCGAGCAGAAGGTGCCGTTCATCTGCTTTACCGCCACGGGCGGCGCGCGCATGCAGGAAGGCTTGCTCAGCCTGATGCAGATGGCCAAGACCAACGCCTCGCTCACCCGCCTGTCCGCAGCCGGACTGCCGTTCATCAGCGTGCTCACCGACCCGACCATGGGCGGGGTGTCGGCCAGCTTTGCCTTCATCGGCGATGTGGTGCTGGCCGAGCCCAAGGCGCTGATCGGTTTCGCCGGCCCGCGGGTGATCGAGAACACCGTGCGTGAAAAGCTGCCTGAGGGTTTCCAGCGCGCCGAGTTCCTGCTGCAGAAGGGCGCGGTTGACCGCATTGTCGATCGCCGTGAACTGCGCAGCGAAATCGCGCAAATGCTGGCTATGCTGCTGCGCCAGCCCGCCGATTCGATCGCTTCCTGATCTTCCAGATTCCTCGGACTGTCTCGTCGTTCGCTGCGGCGGACGCCGGGCTTTGCGCATGTCCCACACTCCCCACACCCTGGCTGGCTGGCTGACGCACGCCGAGTCGCTGCACGCCCGCGTCATCGACATGGGGCTCGAACGTGCACAGGCGATGCGCGCCGCCATGCAGTTGCAATTCACCTGCCCGGTCATCACCGTGGCGGGCACCAATGGCAAGGGCTCGACCTGCGCCATGCTCGAAGCCATTCTCTTGGCGGCGGGCTACCGCGTGGGCGTCTACACCTCGCCGCACCTGGTGCATTTCGAGGAACGCTGCCGCATCGCGGGCCAGTCGGTGGATGCGCAGGACTTGCTGCAGCATTTCGCCGCAGTCGAGCAGGCCCGGCTGACCGCAGGCGAGGGCGGCGCGGCGGTGAGCCTGAGCTATTTCGAGTTCACCACGTTGGCGATTCTGTCGCTGCTCGCGGCGCAACAACTCGACGCCGTCATTCTCGAAGTCGGGCTGGGCGGGCGTCTGGACGCGGTGAACGTCATCGATACCGACTGCGCCATCATCACCAGCATCGACCTCGATCACATGGAGTTTCTCGGCCCGGATCGGGAGTCCATCGGCCGCGAGAAGGCAGGCATCCTGCGTGCCGGCAAACCCGCCATCGTCAGCGATCCGCAGTCGCCCCAATCAGTGCGCGACCACGCGCAAGCCATCGGCGCTGATCTCTGGCTTGCCGGGCGCGATTTTCACTACACCCACCTGCCGCAGCAATGGGGCTGGCAGGGGCGCGCGCAGCGTCGGCACAGTCTGGCGTTTCCGGCGCTGCGCGGCGCCAATCAGTTGCTCAACGCCAGTGGCGTGCTCGCCGCGCTGGAGGCCTTGCAGGCCGCTCTGCCGGTGGCGGCGCAGGCGGTGCGTGAAGGCTTCGCCCGCGCCGAACTTCCCGGGCGCTTTCAGGTGCTGGCGGGGCAGCCGACCCTGGTGCTCGATGTGGGCCACAACCCGCACGCCATCGCCGTGCTGGCGGAAAACCTCGACAGCATGGGCTACTTCCCCGTCACCCACGCCGTGTTTGGCGCCATGGCGGACAAAGACATCCCCGGCATGTTGCGCCGGATGTTGCCGCTGGTCGACGTCTGGCATCTGTGCGATCTGCCGACGCCGCGCGCAGCGCAGGCGCAGCAGATCGCCGCGCTTTTACGCGCACTGCAACCGCAGGCCCGCATTCAGGCCCATGCCAGCCCGTTGGAGGCGTTGCTTGCAGCGGCGGCTGAAGTGGATCTGGCCGATAGAATCGTGGTGTTCGGCTCCTTCTACACTGTGGGTGGTGTGATGCAGGAGGGGCTGCCCCGCCTTCATGGCAAACATCTCGATTCCACCCCGCAATGACCCTCGGCGCTCCCCGCAATTCCGCCCGTCGCTCCTCCAGAGGCGAGGCTTAGATCGTAAGA
>JAQTVS010000157.1 GCA_028706735.1 Thiomonas sp. | reverse complement strand
GGATTAAACCCCGGGCGCGGATTGAAAAAGCCATGGGCTCCCTAGGGTGATAGCCCGCCCTCGAAACAATCTGTGGAAATAAGCCGCTGCATCGCCTGCTTCAAGTCGGCAATCAGATCGTCAGCGTCCTCCAGGCCGATGGCCAGGCGCACCAGGCCGCCCTTGTGCGGCCAGCGTCCCGCCGGACGCACGGCCCGCACGTCGTAGGGCACGGCCAGACTGACCGGGCCGCCCCAGGAATAGCCGATCTTGAAAAGGCGCAGGGCATCGACGAAGGCGTCGATTTGCGCCGTTTCGATCTCGTCGCGAAACACGACGCTGAAGAGCCCCGCCGCCGCACTGCAATCGCGCGCCCAGAAGGCGTGTCCCGGACTGCCCGGCAAAGCGGGATGCAGCACTTGCGCCACTTGCGGCTGGGCGTGCAGCCAGGTGGCGATGCGGCGTGCCGCGGCGTCGTGGGCGTGGTAACGCAGCGGCAGGCTGTGCAGGCCGCGCAGCACTTTGGCGGCGTCGTCGCCGCAGACGCCCAGGCCCAGGCGCATATGGGCGAAAAGCAGCGCCTCGTGCAGGGCGTCATCGCGGGTGCTGACGCTGCCCATCAGCACATCGGCGCCGCCGCTCTGGTATTTGGTGAGGGCTTGCATGACGATGTCGATGCCCAGGTCGAAGGGTTGCAGCGCGATGCCCGCAGCCCAGGTGGCGTCGATGGCGGTGCGCACGCCGCGGGCTTTTGCCGCAGCCGCCAGGCCACGCAGATCGGGCATTTCCATGGTGACGGAGCCGGGCGCTTCGAGCCAGATCAGCCGGGTGGCGGGGGTGATGAGGGCGTCGAGTTGGTCGGCTGTGGCCAAGGGGTCGTAGAGGCTGTGGGTGATGCCCCAGCCGGCCAGCAGGCGCTCGGCAAATTCGCGCCCGGGGCCGTAGGCGTTGGCGGGCAGCAGAACATGGTCGCCCTGGACGAGCAGCGCCTGGTCGATCAGGGTAATGGCTGACAGGCCCGAGGGGCAGAGCAGGCAGTGGCGTGCGCCGTCCAGGCTGGCGAGCCGCTCCTCCAGCAGGAAGGTGGTGGGCGTGCCGTGCAGGCCGTAGGTGTAGCCGTCCTTGCTGCGCCAGTCGCGTGCGCGCATCGCGGCCACGTTGGCGAACAGCACGGTGGAGGCGTGGTGCACGCCGGGCTCCACGGCGCTGAAGCCTTCGGGCGGCTGGTAGGGATGGTGTTGCAAGCGGGTCGCCAAATGTTGCATTTGTGATGCGCTCGGGGGATTTTGGTCTAATCGGGGCTGCTCTTGACTCGACATGGAATGGGCTCCGCGGTATTTCGATCTAGTTTTTGCCGACCTGCACTGGCGTTTTCGCGCCGTGAAGGCCGGTGCAAAGCATAGGCCGATTGCCCAGCCCGTTCCGACACTCCCTCCTTGGATCCTGACCCTGAACCTTTGTTGACCGGCCGCATCGCCGGGTTCGCAACAACCGTCCAGTTCCATGCGCCACAAAGCGCCCCCAGGGCCGGGCTGCGCCCAGCCCGCCCCCCGAGGGGGATGAGAAAACTTGGGGCGGCCCGGCGTTTTCTCATGAGGCGCATCGGCACGTCTGCCTTTCCTCCCCTGCCCTGCGCTGCGCCGGTTCATCCGTCGGCTGACGCGCGGACGCGTGCCCTTCTTTACTGTCTTTCATCCCCCCTGGAGCGTCCGTCATGGAAGTGCTGATTCTGTTCGGCCTGATTCTGCTCAATGGCTTGTTCGCCATGTCAGAGATCGCGCTGGTGACCTCGCGCCGCGCCCGCCTGACCGCGTTGGCGGAGGCGGGCAACGAGCATGCGCGCACCGCGCTGCGGCTCGCCGAGCATCCCACCCGCTTTCTGTCGACGGTGCAGATCGGCATCACTTCGATCGGCGTGCTCAACGGCATTTTGGGCGAGGCGGCGTTTTCCCAGCCGGTCGCCAACTGGCTGATTTCGCTGGGGCTGCCGCCCAATTTCGCTGGAGTGACGGCGACGGCCATCGTCGTGTTGCTGATCACCTTCGTGTCCATCGTCATCGGCGAGCTGGTTCCCAAGCGTCTGGGCCAGCTCGCACCCGAGCGCATCGCCATGGTGATGGCGCGACCGATGAGCTGGATCGCCAGCGCGGCGTTGCCCTTCGTGCGGCTGCTGTCCATTTCCACCGACCTGCTGCTGACCCTGCTGCGGGTGCGGCAGGACTCCATGCCGCAGATGACCGAGGCCGAGATCAACGAGGTGCTCGAAGAGGGCTCGGACGCCGGCGTGATCGAGGAGCAGGAGCACGAGATGGTGCGCAATGTGTTCCGCCTCGACGACCGCCAGATCGCCTCGCTGATGACGCCGCGCAACGAGATCGAATATCTCGACGTCGATCAGCCACTGAGCGAAAACCTGAACAAAATCGCGCAGTCCACGCATTCGCGCTTTCCGCTGGTCAAGCGCGGGCTGGAAGAGGTGGTGGGGCTGGTGTCCACCAAGGAATTGCTGGGCCGCTTCATCCGCCGCGAAGGCATTGACGATCTGAGCAAAGCCGCCATTCCCGCGACCTTCGTGCCCGAAAGCCTGACCGGGCTGGAGCTGCTGCAGACCTTCCGCCAGAGCGCAGAACACACCGCCATGGTGATCGACGAATACGGCCAGACCATGGGCATCGTCACCGTGCAGGACTTGATGGAGGCCATCGCTGGCGAGTTCAAGTCGCATCCGTCGGAAGAGCCCTGGGCGATGCAGCGTGCCGACGGCTCTTGGCTGATGGACGGCCTCATCACCGTGGAAGACCTCAAGACCCGCCTGGGCCTGGCGCATCTGCCCGACGAGGAAAAGCAGCGCTACAACACGCTCTCTGGCATGCTCATGCTGCTGCTTGCGCGGCTGCCCGCCACCGGCGACATCGTCCACTGGGATAGCTGGACTTTCGAGATCGTGGACATGGACGGCAAGCGCATCGACAAGGTGCTGGTGCAGCGCAAGCCGCAGGAGGCCGGAGATGAGTTCTCCGACGGCGACGAGCCGCACGAGTCACGTTTTTGATGCCGCGTTTTTGATGCCGCGCTTTTGATGCCGCATTGACCGGCGGCATCTGACACCGTCTCTCCCCCTTCCATGCTGCACGACGCTCTGCTGCTCTTTCCCGATTTCAGTCTGATCCTGCTGGGTCTGGCGCTGGTGCAACTCACGCCGCTCAAGCGCCAGGTCTGGGACGGCGTGGAGCGGCTGGTGTACTTCGTGCTGTTTCCCGCGCTGCTGTTTTCCACCACCAGCCGGGGCCACGCCAGCCTGCGCGGCAGCGCCGATCTGCTCCTCGCCGGGGTGGCCATGTTTCTCATCGGCATCGGCCTGGCGTATGCGGCGTTCTGGTATCGCAAGGCCGACCGGCGCTGCGTGGCCAGCGGCGTGCAGACCGCATTCCGCTTCAACTCCTACATCGCCCTGGCCGTTGCCGACCGCGTTGGCGGCGCACCCGCCGTGTCGCTGGTCGCGGTGCTCATCGCCGTGGGTGTGCCGCTGTGCAACTTTGCCGCGGTGTGGGCGCTGGCGCGGCACGCGCAGGCCAATGTGCTGCGCGAAATCCTGCGCAATCCGCTGATCCTCGCCACCGTGTCCGGCCTGATCGTCCACAGCCTGGGATGGTCGCTGCCCGGCCCGGTGCTGCCCGCGCTCGACCGCCTGGGCAACGCGTCCATCGCCCTCGGGCTGATGACTGTGGGCGCGGGACTGCAGTGGCGCGGGCTGGGGCGAGAATTGCCCTTGGGCCTCTGGTTCATGTCCATTCGCCATCTCATTCTGCCCCTCGCCGCCATGGCGCTGGCCGCGGCGCTGCACCTGCCGCCGCTGCAGGCGCTGGTGCTGGTGCTGTTTGCCGCCATGCCCACGGCCTCAAGCGCCTATGTGCTGGCGGCGCGCATGGGTGGAGACGGCCCCTACGTGGCCGGGCTGGTCAGCCTCTCCACCGTGCTGGGCGCCGTCTCCATTCCGGTCTTTCTCGCCCTGATGCAGCGCTGAGTTTCTCACCACGCAGCTCGGCTGCGACCTTGATTTTTACAAGGCTTGGCAATCGGCAGACCAACTGCTTCAGTGTGGTTTACAAAGCATTGACATCTTGTCCGTGTATCCTTGATTGCTGCCGACTTTGCACGAACGATGCTCCCTAACATGCCGAATTTCCATGTCATTTTCTGGCGCCACGCCGAGGCGGAAGACGCTCCGGGGTCTGCGCAGGGCGACGAGGCCGATCTGCGCCGCAACCTCACCAAGCAGGGCCGGCGCGACGCCGCGATGGTGGCCGCGTGGATCAAGTCGCAACTGCCCAAACCCTGGACGGTGCTCACCAGCCCTGCCGCCCGCGCGCGGCAGACCGCGCAGCACCTGAGCGAGTACCCGGTGGCCGACCCGCGCCTGCGCCCGGACGCGGACATGGGCGAACTGCTTTCGGCAGTGTCCGAATTTCCGCGCGAAGGCGGCGCGCTCATCCTCGTCGGCCATCAGCCCACGATGGGCCGCGCCGGGCTGTACTGGGTCACCGGCTGCGATCAGCAGTTTTCACTGCGCAAGAGCGGCCTGCTGTGGGCGGTGGAGCGCAGCCGCGAATCCGGCATTCAGCGCAGCCTGCGCGCCTGCATCAGCGCCGACCTGCTGAGCGACTGAACACATCTAGGAGCCTGTCGGGCTTGAGAATCGCGGGCTGCAAAAAGGCTGTGCGGCGTCCTGCGGCAGCGGCTTTTTGCCCCATAGCTTGGGCTATGGGGCGGCAAATCCGCCACCACAGGCCATCCCCACACCCTTTTTTCGCTCTACGCGACTCAAGCCCGACAGGCTCCTAGGCCCAATACTGTTCGGATAGTCTGCAATCGGCCATGACTCACTCCCTTCTATCTGAACAGTATTGGGGCTAAATCCACGGCCGGCTCAGGTTTGTGCCCGAACACGTCGGCGGCGTGCGCCAGAAGCTGTCGCCGCCACTCGGTGATCTGGGTGGGATGCAAGGCGTCTTGCTGACTCAGCTCGGCCCGCGTCTTGTCTTCGCGCAGCGCCGCAAGCGCCACCTTGGCTTTGAACTCCGGGCTGTGCACGCGGCGCTGACGTCGACCGGATGTGGGTTTGTGGTTCATCCTCTTCGCTCCTCTGCCAGACCCTTCTCGGCCCAGCAAGTAACCAGATCATCCATTTATCCCGCTATTCAGAAAAGCCGAGCCAATTCTCTAAGTGTTCAACGCTAGACTTGCGACGTTTCGATTCACGCACGCCTGCCGACACCACATCCAGCCGTGCGTTTCCATCTTGCTTCATGAAGGCACCGCATGACGCCCTCCATTTCCCGATTGCTATCCTGCCTTGGATTGCTGGCGTGCACCAGTGGCGCGCTGCACGCCGAGCCCCTTTCCCAACTGCCGAGAAACATCCCCGTGCCAGGGCACGCCTTGCGCAGCTTCGACATCGGCTACGCCGAGGACGGCGTGTACGCCTTCGCCGATCGTTCCAACCATGGCGTGGACCTGATCGACACCCGCACACTTCGCTTCCTTGGCCGCATCAGTGGCTTCGCTGGACCACGCAGCGGAGGCCAGGGAGGGCCGAATGGAGTACTCATGGTTGACGGCAGACAACTATGGGCCGGTGATGGCGGCAGCCAGGTGCGCGTGGCCGACATCCGCTCGCGCCGCATCGTCGCAACCATTCCCACCGGCGGCACGAAACGCGTGGATGAACTTGCGTACGACGCACGTGACCATCTGGTGATTGCTGCGAACAATGCCGACGATCCGCCGTTTCTCAGCTTCATTTCGGCCCGAGCCCCATATCGCGTACGCGCCCGCCTGATGCTGCCGCAAGCCACCGATGGATTGGAACAGCCCATTTGGGATCCGCGCACAGGCATGGTGTACGTCGCCGTGCCGGAACTGGGAGGCGTTGCTGCGCGCGGAGGCGTTGCCGTGATCGATCCGCGCACAAGGCGCTTGGTAGCCATGCACGACGTTGCTCGCTGCATGCCGGCGGGTCTGGCACTCGCTCCGACAGGCAAGCTGCTGGTCGGATGCAGCGACGATGCAGTGGCCGCCGGCTTCAAGGCGGTTTCATTACTGGTTGATCCGGACACCGGCAAGATCCTGCGGACCTTCCATCAGGTCGGCGGCTCCGACGAAGTCTGGTACGACTCCGCCAGCGGTGACTTTCTGCTCGCGGCAGTGGCCAATCCTGGTGGCCCGGTATTGGGCGTGATCGATGCGCGCCAACCGCATTGGGTCAAGAACATCCCCAGCGGCCGGAACGCCCATTCGGTGGCGGCGGACCCCAGCAGCGGCCGTGCGTTCGTTCCAGTTGCTGCAGGCGACAAGGCCTGTCCGCGCGGCTGCGTGGAGATCATTGGAAAGTGACTCCGTGACGAGACCGGCCGACGCAAGCGCCGTGAGGTGGTTGCTCGTCGAAGACGACGCCATGGCTGCTGATGCAGTCAGCATGGCAATTGCAGACGCGTGCTATTTAGACGCCGCCGAGTGCGACGGCGCTCACGCTGACAGCCCAAAGCGTGAGCACGGGTCCACTCGAATATTTGAGGTCGAAGGGTCGATGCCTGGAAGCCGGAGGAAGTGGCCATGCCAGCCATGGCGTCGGCGCGCGAAGGCGACTGGGGCAGCCCGAGG
>JAQTVS010000156.1 GCA_028706735.1 Thiomonas sp. | reverse complement strand
GATCAGTTCGGCGATGTCGGCCAAATGCTGCTGCGTCTGCGTGGTGCTGAACACGAAGGCGGGCGCGCCCAGGCCAAGCGCCTGCACCTGCGGCGCCAGCGGCTGGCTGTGGTCGAGGAGGTGATGCGCCCCCATGCGCTGCACCCAGTCGCGGGTTTCGCGGCGCGAGGCGGTGGCGATGACGGTGAGCCCGGTCAACTGCCGCGCCAGTTGCGTGGCGATGGAGCCCACCCCGCCCGCGCCGCCGATGATGAGCACCGCGGGCGCGGCTCCGGGCACGGGCTTGCGCACGTCCAGCCGGTCGAACAGCGCCTCCCAGGCGGTGATCGCGGTGAGCGGCAGCGCCGCGGCTTCGGCGAAGTCGAGGCTGGCGGGCATGTGGCCGACGATGCGCTCGTCCACGCAGTGCAGCGCGGAGTAACTGCCTGGCCGGGTGATGTCGCCGGCGTAGTACACGCGGTCGCCCGGGCGGAAGCGCGTGGCCTTGGGGCCGGTGGCCAGCACGGTGCCGGCGGCGTCCCAGCCCAGCACCTTCCACTCGCCTGCGGGCGGTGCGCTGCTGGTGCGCACTTTCACGTCGACGGGGTTCACGGAAATGGCCTCGACCGCCACCAGCACATCGTGGCCGGTCGGCTGGGGGCCGGGCAGTTCGAGATCGACGAGCGACGCGGCAGCATCGATGGGTAGCGGGGTTTGATAGCCGATGGCACGCATGGGGTTCTCCTGGTTTGAATGCGGCGGATTTCGCAGGACAACCGTAGTGCTTACCATGCTGTTGAACAAGTACGCACATATTGTGCACATAGTGTTGAAAAGGATACTGTATGCCGCGCATGCGCCATCGCCGCCTGGATTGCAGCCCTGGCTGCGTGGTGGAAGCCACGCTCAGCCTGATCGACGGCAAGTGGAAGGGCGTGGTGCTGTACCACTTGCTGGACGGCACGCTGCGCTTCAATGAACTGCGCCGCCGTCTGCCCAACGTCACCCAGCGCATGCTGACCAATCAGTTGCGCGAGCTGGAGACCGATGGCCTGATTGCACGCAAGGTCTACGCCGAGGTGCCGCCCAAGGTCGAATACAGCCTCACCGCGCGCGGTCGCAGTCTGGAGCCGGTGATGGCGGCGCTGAAGGCGTGGGGCGATGCGCATATCGCGCTCACAGGCAACCCATCCACCGTTGCATCTGGGCGGGACGATGTGCCCAGCAGCGCGCTCGATGCGGCGCGTGCGGGCGGTGTCTGATTCAGGGCAACGCAGGTCACATGCGGGTCTGTGCTTCTAACCCGCGCGCATCGACACGGCCAGCAACGCGCCCGCGAACACCACCACTGAGCCGAGCGCCATCGCCATGGCGAAGCCCGCGTTGGCGCTGCCGCTCACCGCAAAAACGCTGCCCAGCACGCCCACGCCCAGCGTGGCGCCGACCATGCGCGCGGTGTTGATCATGGCCGAGGCGGTGCCGGCGCGGGCGGGTTCCACCGCCGCCACAGCGCTGGCCAGCACCGGGCCGGTGTTCAGCGCCATGCCCACGCCGGTGAGCAACAGGCCGATTTCTGCCAGCCACAGGTTTTGCCCCGCGTGCGAACACGCCAGCACGGCGATGCCCGCGCCGATCAGCGCCATGCCGCCCGCCATCAGCCGCCGCGTGCCGAAGCGCACGCTCCACGGCCCGGAGCGGTGCGACAGCGCGACGAAGGCCAGCGACATCGGCAGCAGCGCCAGGCCCGCGCCGGTGGCGTCGAGCACGCCGCCGCGCAGCCAGTTCAGCGGCAGCAAGAACAGCACGCCGTACATGCCGAAGGTCATCGCCGCGGCCACGCCGTTCACCGCGACCAGCCGCGCATTGCGCAGCAGCGGCAGTGGAATCATCGCGCCCGTTCCCGCACGCCGTTCGGCGCGCACGAACAACAGCGCGGCCAGCAGTGCCGCCGCCACGGCGGGCAGCAGCAGACGGTGCACGATGGCGGCCACCGCCAGCGCGGCCAACGCGAGGCCGCCGAACAACTGCCCCGGCAGATCGACGCGCCGCCCCTGCGCATCGCGCGACTCGGGGATGGCGCGCGGCGCCCACAGCAGCACCGCCAGGCCGATGGGCACGATCAGCAGAAACACGCTGCGCCAGCCCACCGTCTGGATCAGCCAGCCGCCCAGGGTCGGACCGATGGCCAGCGCCGCGCCATTGGTGCCGGCCCACACGCCGATGGCGTGGGCGCGCTCGTGCGGATCGGCCCAGATCACGCGGATCAGCGCCAGGCTGGCGGGCAGCAGCAAGGCCGCGCCGATGCCCGCCAGCACGCGCCCGGCAATCAGCGCGGTGATATTCGGCGCCAGCCCGGCGAGCAAGGAACCCAGCACGAACACCGCCGCGCCCGCCTGCAGCACGCGCCGCCGCCCGAGCAGATCGGCCAGGGTGCCGCCGGTCATCAGCAGCGCGGCGTAGCTCAGGTTGTAGCCGTCCACCACCCATTGCAGCGCGGGCAGCGGCGCGTGCAGCCCCACGCCGATGGCGTGCACCGCGAGGTTGACCACGGAGGTATCCACCTGGGCGATGAGCACGGCCAGGCACAGAATGAACAGGATGACGCGGCGATCGGTGTGCGCGGCAGGGGCGTTGGACATGGCGCGAACCACGAGTTGGACAGGCCGCCATCGTCGCCTTGCGTGCATCACCATGCTTCGGCAGTGACCGAATCATGGGCTGCGTGCTGCGCTCACAATCACGCTCCAGGAAGCCGCAACATCGGAAACTCACCATGACTCACGACATCGACATCGCTCGCATCGCCGCCTTGGTGGGCGAGCCCGCGCGCGCCGCCATGCTGCTGGCGCTGGGAGACGGCCGGGCGTTGCCTGCGGGCGAACTGGCGGCCTGCGCCGGGGTGAGCGCGGCCACCGCCAGCGGGCATCTCGGCGCGATGCGCGCAGCGGGCCTGCTCGACGCGAAGCAGCAGGGCCGCCACCGCTATTACCGGCTGGCCTCGGCGCAGGTGGCGGCGCTGCTGGAATCGTTGATGCTTGTCGCGGCGCAGAGCCCGGCGCGCGCCGCATCCTCGCGCGTCGATCCGCTGCTGCAGGCCGGGCGCACCTGCTACAGCCATCTTGCCGGGCGGCTGGGGGTTTCGATCTGTGACGGGCTGTTGGCGCGCGAAGCGCTGCACATCGAAGACGATCTGGCGCATTTCTCGCCGCGCGGCTTGGCGTTGCTCGACGATTTCGGCCTCGACACGCGCGCCCTGCGCCGCCAACCGGTGAGCAAGACCTGCATCGACTGGAGCGAGCGCCGCCATCATCTCAGCGGCCCCACCGGCGTGGCTTTATACCGGCGCTGCCTCGAACTCGGCTGGGTGCGGCATCACCTCGATAGCCGCGCGGTCAGCGTGACACCGACCGGGCAGCAGGGACTGGCGGCACGGTTCGGCTGTGGGCGATGACTTCAGCGCCTCTATTGCACGGCCGATGGCTGAACGCCCGGCGGCATCCGCACAGAATGATTCATAAATTCGATATCCATCAACCAAACAAATCCCTGTTTTTGCTGCGTTGCTTCCCGGAATAATCGGCACTCCAATCATCATTACAAATGGAGGGGTCCAATGAAAGTCGCTCAATGGGGTTTGCCCAAGAGCTGGATAGGGGCGCTGCTGTTTGCGCTTGCTGCCGGTGTGAGCGCCGCGCAGGCCGCGGTACTGCCCGGCCCGCTGGTGACGCCGCCGTGGCTGCACGACCACGCCAAAGCGGTGCAGATCGTCGACATCCGCGACAGTCTGAATTCGCTGACCAATGACCCCAAGTTCAGCACCATCAAAGGGCAGAAGGTGCTCGACGAGGTGGGCGGACACATCACGGATGCGCTGTCGGTCAACTTCTGGGGGCTGCGGCAAAAGCATGTGATCGACGGCAAGAAGATCGACTTCCTGCTGCCAACGGCAAAGGATTTCGAGGAAAGCATGCAGGCGGTGCAATTGCAGCCGGGCAAGCCCATCGTCATCGTGCCCACCGGCGACGACGCCACCTCGCTGCAGGAGGCGGCCTTCTTCGCCTGGGAGTTGCAGGTGTTCGGCGTTCCCGCCGATCAGATTGCGATTCTCAATGGCGGCATGCACGCCTGGATCTCAGCCGGGTATGACGTGGATACGGACGCCATCGCGCCCATGCGTTCCAGCCAGTGGAAGGCGCAGGCGCCAAACCCGGCGCTGCTGGCCACCACGGCCGAGGTGCAGACGGCGCAGCGTGCGCGCAAGCTGTTGCTCGATGCCCGCCCGCTGGCGCAGTTCGCCGGGCTGGAGCGCACGCCGGTGGTTCCGGTCGGCGGGCGTCTGGCGGACAGTTCCGATCTGCCGGCCGAGTTGCTTTACCGCAATGCGGACGATGGCTCCTGGCGCTTTTTGTCTGCGTCTGTGTATCGCAAAGTGTTGGCGGGCGCGAGTGTGCACCGGCTTGCGCCCGGCATCGTCTACTGCAATACGGGGCAGTACGCGGCCGGCACCTGGTTTGTGATCGACCGCATCATGGGGGTGAAAGGTCTGCGTGAATATCCCGGCGGGATGAACGAGTGGGTTCAGCGCGGTCTGCCCATCGTCAACTTCTGATCCGCCCGTTGCCGCTGCTGCGGGTGCGCCCGCAGAGACATCCTGCAACACGCGTTCGATCCTTGGCGTGATAAAAATCAAGGACAACATCCACCCATTCGAGGAGACATCCATGACACGCACCCCCCTGTTCCGCCATGCCCGCAGCGCGGCGCTGGCTTTTGCCCTGCTGGGCGCCGGTCTGGCGCAGGCGCAGGCCGCCAATCCGTCGATGCTGAACGACTTCAAGTTCGATGCGCCGATCTTCATTCACAAACTGCCGTTCGCCAAATACGACCTCGTGCTGCAGGTCAGCGAAGATGACCCCGCGCGCTGGGAACTGACGCTGAACAACGCCCTCAATGTGCTCAACGCCGTGGGTCAGGAGAACGCGCGCGTAGTGGTCGTTGCCTTTGGGCCGGGGCTCAAAATGCTGCTCAAAAATAGCCCGGTTGCTGCGCGGATTGCGTCACTGAATGACCAGGGCATCGAGTTCGACGCCTGCCACAACACCATGGAAGGCATGGCGAAAAAACTCGGCCACATGCCCGCGATCGTGCCGCAGGCGGTGATCGTGCCCGCCGGCGTGCTGCGCATCATGCAGCTCGAACATGCGGGGTTCGAATACATCAAGCCCTGAGCTTGGGGTGGCGCTTGTTCACGCCGCTCGCAGCGCGGTCAGCGCAGCGTTGAAGGCGTGGATCAGCGTCTGGGCATCTTCTGCCGTGTGCGCGGGGCTGGCGAGCAGCATGTTGTGAAACGGTGTGAGCAGCACGCCGCGGTTGATGAGCGCGAGTTGCAGCGCGGGCTCCAGCGCGTCGTCAAACGCGGCGCGGGCCTCGCTGCCGTTGCGCGGGCGTTGCGGGGCGAACTGCACTTCGCAGCGTGCGCCGATGCGCGTCACCGTCCAGGGCAGTGCGTGCCGCGCGATCACGCCGTGCAGGCCGTCTGCCACGCGCTGCGCGATGGCGAACATCTGGGCATAAGCGGCCTCGGTCATCACCTCCGCCAGCATGGCGCGCATCAGCCGCAGGGTGAGCAGCCCCGCTGACAGCGTGGTGCCGATGCCGGAATGCCCGGGGGGCGCGGCGGTCTTGGCCGCCTGCATGCGCGCGCCGACTTCTGCGGTGAAGCCATAGGCCGCACCGGGCGTGCCGCCGGCAATCGGCTTGCCCAGAACGAGCACATCGGGCTGCAGGCCGTGTTCGCGGCAATAGCCGCCGGGGCCGCAGGACAGGGTGTGGGTTTCGTCGATCATCAGCAGCGCGCCGTGTTCGCGGGTGAGGGCGCGCACGGCGTCGAGAAAGCCCGGCTCGGGCAGCACCATGCCGATATTGGTGAGCACCGGCTCGGTGAGCACGCAGGCCACGTCGCCCGCGCCTAGCGCGGCGCGCAGAGCGTCCAGGTCGTTGAACTCGACCACCCGGGTATAGGCCGTGAGGTCTTGCACTTGGCCGAGCAGGCTGGGGCGGGTGTGGGTGGCGCCGTCGGCATCGAGATCGACGAACACGTCATCGACCGTGCCGTGATAGCAGCCGTTGAACACCGCGATGTGCTTGCGCCCGGTGAGCGCGCGCGCCCAGCGCAGCACAAAGCGGTTGGCGTCGCTGGCCGTGGCTGTGAACTGCCACATCGGCAGGCCGAAGCGCTGCTCCAGCAGATCTGCAACCTCGAGCGCCACGGTGGACGCCAGCATGGTGGTGGCGCCGTCTGCGCCGTGCTCCCCCAGGGTGCGGGCGATGGCTGCGGGGCTGTGGCCGAACATGGCGCCGGTGTCGCCGAGGCAGAAGTCGATCAGCGCGTGGCCGTCCACGTCGAACAGGCGCGCACCCTGCGCCTTGTCCACGTAGAGCGGCGCGGGCGTTGGCGCATCGGCCATCCAGTGCAGCGGCACGCCGAACAGAAAGTGGCGCTGCGCCCGCGCATGCAGCACAACACAGCGCGGGTGGTCGGCGAGAAAGCGTGCGGCTTCAGCCGCATGAAAGCGGGCGATACGTTCGGTGGAAATTGGCTTTGGAATCATGGCAATGCCTCGGCAAATCGTGCGGCGTCACGCAGTATGCGCAAGCCAGCCGTGAA
>JAQTVS010000155.1 GCA_028706735.1 Thiomonas sp. | reverse complement strand
CCCGACGACGCGCCAGAGCTGCAGGGCACGCTGCACGCGGCACTGGGGCTTTCCCCCCTGGCGCACGGCAAGCTGCTGGGCATCGACCTCGCCCGCCTGCGCGCCCAGCTGGGTGTGGTCGCCATCTTCACCGCAGCCGACATTCCCGGGACAAACGATTGCGGCCCCGTGGTGCATGACGACCCCATCCTGGCCTCCGAGACCCTGCGTTTCGTCGGACAGCCGGTGTTTCTGGTCGTGGCCGCCACGCACGATTTGGCCCGGCGTGCCGCGGCGCTGGCGCGCGAGGTGATCCAGGCCGGAGCCCTGCCTGCGGTGCTCACCGCCCGCGAAGCCCATGCCCAGGGCCAGTATGTGCTGCCCCCCATGCACCTGACGCGCGAGACGGCGCCCGGCGAACTCGAACGGGCGATGGCCTCCGCCCCGCATCGCCTGCAAGGCAGCCTGAGCGTGGGCGGGCAGGAACAGTTCTACCTCGAAGGCCAGGTGGCCTATGCCATGCCCGCGGAAAACTCGGGGCTGCGCGTGCTCTGCTCCACCCAGCACCCCAGCGAGATGCAGCACGTCGTCGCCCACATGCTGGGGTGGAGGCAGCATCAGGTGCAGGTGGAATGCCGGCGCATGGGCGGCGGCTTCGGCGGCAAGGAATCGCAGTCGGCGCAGTTCGCCTGCTGCGCGGCGCTTGCCGCCCATCTGCTGCAACGGCCGGTGAAGCTCAGACTCGATCGCGACGACGACTTCCTCATCACCGGCCGACGCCACGGCTTCGACTACGACTACGCCGTGGGCTTCGACGACGCCGGCCGCATCCTCGCCTACGAGGTCACGCTGATCGCCAACGCCGGTCATTCCGCCGACCTCTCCGGCGCGGTGCTCACCCGCGCCATCTGCCATGTGGACAACGCCTACTGGCTGCCCAACGTCTCCATCCACGGTGTCGTGGCCAAGACCAACACCCAGAGCAACACCGCCTTCCGCGGCTTCGGCGGGCCACAAGGCGCACTCGTCACCGAGTTCGTGCTCGACACCATCGCCCGAAAGCTTGGGCATGACGCGTTGCAGGTACGTCGCGCCAACTTCTATGGCATCGGCCAGAACAACCACACGCCCTACGGCCAGGGCGTCACCGACAACGTCATCACCCCGCTGGTGGACCAGCTCGCGCAGAGCGCCGACTACGCCGCGCGCCGCGCCGCCGTCGCCCGCTTCAACACCCGCAGCCCGGTGCTCAAAAAGGGAGTGGCGCTCACCCCGGTCAAGTTCGGCATCTCGTTCAATGTCGTGCACCTGAACCAGGCGGGCGCGCTCGTCCACATCTACACCGATGGCAGCGTGCTGGTGAACCACGGCGGCACCGAAATGGGGCAAGGGCTGAACACCAAGGTGGCGCAAGTCGTGGCCGAGGAACTGGGGCTGGATTTCGCCGCCGTGCGCTGCACCGCCACCGACACCCACAAGGTGGCCAACACCTCGGCCACCGCCGCTTCCACCGGGGCCGACCTCAACGGCATGGCCGCACTCGACGCCGCCCGCACCCTGCGCCAGCGCCTGGCGGCATTTGCTGCCGAACGGTATGGCGGCCGCACCGAGTCGGTGCGCTTCAACGCCGGAATGGTGCACGCGGGCAGCACCACCCTGCCCTTTGCCGCTCTGGTGCAGCAGGCCTATTCTGCCCGGGTGCAGTTGTGGAGCGACGGCTTCTACACCACGCCCGACCTGCATTGGGATGCCAAGACGCTCACCGGCCACCCGTTTTACTACTTCGCCTACGGCGCCGCCGTCAGCGAAGTGCTGGTCGATACGCTCACCGGAGAATGGCGGCTGCTGCGCGCCGACCTGCTGCACGACGCGGGCCGGCCGCTCAACCCCGCCATCGACATCGGGCAGATCGAAGGCGCGTTCATTCAGGGCATGGGCTGGCTCACGATGGAAGAGCTCGTGTGGCACCCGAAAACCGGGCTGCTGCTCACCCATGCCCCCAGCACCTACAAAATTCCGACGGCCAACGACAGCCCGCCAACGTTTCGCACCGCGCTGTTCGACAACCCCAACGCCCAGCCAACGATCCATCGTTCCAAGGCCGTCGGCGAGCCGCCTTTGCTCTTGCCCTTCTCGGTGTTGCTGGCGATACGCGATGCCATCTCCGCGGTCGGCGACCATCGCATCGATCCGCTCCTGCGCGCGCCAGCCACGCCTGAAGCCATTCTTGACGCCATCGACGCGGTGCGCAACCAGCAGAGTTCGGCAAGGCCATGAAACGCGAACCCGCGCCGCTCACCCTGCACGAAGGCGAACCCGCGCAAGCGCCCTGGGTGCGCGTCACCCTCAGCCGGGTGCGCGGCTCCGCGCCGCGCGAACAGGGCGCCTGCATGCTGGTGGGCGCCACGCAAACCCGCGGCAGCATCGGCGGCGGACATCTGGAATACAAAGCCATCGCCACCGCGCGGCAACTGCGTGCGCGTTGGGCCACCGCCGGGGCGAAAGCCGAGCCCCATCTCGAAAGCCACGCCCTGGGGCCCGCGCTTGGGCAATGCTGTGGCGGCCACGTCGAACTTCGCTACGAGATTGCGGCCAGCGGCGCGCTTCCCGTTCCCGCCCCGCTGTTCCATCTGCAGCTCTTTGGCGCAGGCCATGTCGGCCGGGCCCTGGTGCGCGCACTGCGCCCCCTGCCCTGCACGCTCGACTGGATCGACGAGCGCGAGCAGGAGTTCCCGCCCGATGCCTTCGCGCCCGAAGTCGGCGGCGAGTGGCCCTCGACGCTGCGCGCACTCGCGGTGGACGCCCCGGAAGCCGAAATCGCCACGGCGCCGCCCGGGGCCTTCTATCTGGTGATGACCCACAGCCATGACCTCGACTTCCGCCTGGGCGAAACCATTCTGCGGCGCGCCGACATCGGCTGGTTCGGCCTCATCGGCTCCGCCACCAAGCGCGCCCGCTTTCTGCGGCGATGGCGTGAACGCGGCGTCCCCGAGCCAGCGCTGGAGCGGCTGGTCTGCCCGGTAGGCATCCCCGGCATTCCGGGAAAGGCGCCCGAAGTGATCGCCGCCTCGGTGGCGGCGCAGTTGCTGCAGGTTGCCGGACAGGGCGGCTGACTGGAAGGCGGACTGGGAAGCTGAGCAGACGCCAGCCCGTCCCTCGTCAATCGTCCAACAGATCGGCGTTGCGCACCGCGCCCTTGTCGGCGCTGGTCACCAGCTTGGCGTAGGCCTTGAGCGCCTGGCTCACCTTGCGGGCGCGCGGCGCTGCGGGCTTCCAGCCCCGGGCATCCTGCTCGGCGCGGCGGCGGGCCAGTTCGTCGTCGCTCACATCCACGCGCACCACGCGGTTCGGAATGTCGATGACGATGCGGTCGCCCGTCCGCACCAGGCCGATGGCGCCGCCCTCGGCCGCTTCGGGCGACACATGGCCGAGCGACAGCCCCGCCGTTCCGCCCGAGAAGCGACCGTCCGTAATGAGGGCACAGGCCTTGCCCAGCCCCTTGGATTTGAGATAGCTCGTCGGGTAGAGCATTTCCTGCATGCCGGGGCCGCCGCGCGGACCTTCGTAGCGGATGACGACCACGTCGCCCGGCTTGATCTGGCCGCCCAGAATCGCCTCGACCGCCGCGTCCTGGCTTTCGAGCACCACGGCGGGGCCGGAGAAGGTGAGGATGCTCTTGTCCACCCCGGCGGTCTTGACGATGCAGCCGCGTTCGGCCAGATTGCCGAACAGAATCGCCAGCCCGCCGTCGGTGCTGTAGGCGTGTGCCAGATTGCGGATGCAGCCTTCGGCGCGGTCGGTGTCCAGCGTGTCGTAACGGCAGCTCTGCGAAAACGCCTTCGTGCTGCGCACACCGGCCGGGCCCGCACGGTAAAAGGTCTGCACGTCGTCGCCGGGCTGGCGCGCCACGTCCCAGGTGTCGAGCGCGGCGGCAAGCGAGGGGGCGTGCACCGTCGGCACGCGGGTGTCGAGCAGCTTGGCCCGGTCGAGTTCACCCAGAATGGCCATCACGCCGCCTGCGCGGTGCACGTCTTCGAGGTGGTAATGGCTTGACGGCGCCACCTTGCACAGCGTGGGCACCTTGCGCGACAGGCGGTCGATGTCGCCCATGCCGAAATCGACGCCGCCTTCCTGCGCGGCCGCCAGCAGGTGTAGCACCGTGTTGGTCGACCCCCCCATGGCGATGTCCAGCGACATGGCGTTTTCGAACGCCGCCTTGCAGGCGATGCGGCGCGGCAGCACACTGTCGTCGTTGCCCTCGTAGTAACGGCGGGCCAGATCGACGATGGTGCGCCCGGCGCGGCGGAACAGTTGTTCGCGATCGGTATGCGTGGCCACCAGCGAGCCGTTTCCCGGCAGCGACAGGCCCAGCGCCTCGGTGAGACAGTTCATCGAGTTGGCGGTGAACATGCCCGAGCACGAGCCGCAGGTCGGGCAGGCCGAGCGCTCGATGGCCTGCACGTCGTCGTCAGACACCTTGTCGTCCGCCGCGGCCACCATGGCGTCGATCAGGTCGAGCGAGATCACCTTGCCGGCCAGCCGCGTCTTGCCGGCCTCCATCGGCCCGCCCGACACGAAGACCACCGGAATGTTCAGCCGCAGCGCGGCCATCAGCATGCCCGGGGTGATCTTGTCACAGTTGGAAATGCACACCAGCGCATCGGCCGTGTGCGCGTTGCACATGTACTCCACGCTGTCGGCAATGATGTCGCGTGAAGGCAGGCTGTAGAGCATGCCGTCATGCCCCATGGCGATGCCGTCATCCACCGCGATGGTGTTGAACTCCTTGCCCACGCCGCCGGCGCGCGCGATTTCCTCGATCACCAACTGGCCGAGATCTTTCAGATGCACATGGCCGGGCACGAACTGCGTGAACGAATTGGCCACCGCGATGATGGGCTTGCCGAAATCGTCGTCCTGCATGCCAGTGGCGCGCCACAGCGCGCGGGCGCCCGCCATATTGCGGCCGGAAGTGCTGGTACGGGAACGGTAGGCGGGCATGGGGCGGTCTCCTGCTTGGAAATGTGGGTCAGAAAAGCAGATTGTCCGAACCCTCGGCTATATTGAACAATACATTTTTAATGGTGGCGCCATACGCCAAACGAATCATGGAACTCCGGCAGCTCCGGTACTTTGTCACCATTGCGGAACAGGGCAGCTTCTCGCGCGCGGCCGAGCGCCTGCACATCTCGCAGCCCCCGCTGTCCACCCAGATCAAGGCGCTCGAAGACGAGATCGGCGCCCGCCTGCTCGAACGCAGCAACCGCGGCGTGGCGCTCACCGCCGCTGGCACGGCGTTTTACCAAGACATCCGCTCCGTCCTCGCCCAGATTGAACATGCCGCCGAGCGGGCGCGACAGAACGAGCGTGGCGATGTCGGCGCCCTGTCCATCGGCTTCGTCTCCATTGCCGACTTCGGCATCCTGCCGCCCACCCTCAAGAACTTTCGCGCGAAGTATCCGCAGGTGGACGTGCAACTGCACGAACTCACTACCGACGCCCAGATCCGCGAGCTTCGCGCCGCCGAACTCGATCTGAGCATCGGCCTGGCCCCCGTGGACGAGCCCGGACTGACCTTCACCCCCCTGCTGCACGAACCCATGATGCTCGCCGCACCGACCGCGCACCCCGTACTGCAGAACAGCGGCCCCGTCGATCTCCGCGCCCTCGCCAAAGAGCCCTTCATCGTGCCGCCCCGCAACATCGGCCCCGGCCTGTACGACCTCACCCTCAGCCTGTGTCAGGCCGCAGGGTTCGCACCCCGCATCACCCAGCACGCACGGCAGATGCAAACCGTCATCGGCCTGGTCTCCTGCGGCATGGGCGTGGCCCTCGTTCCGGCTTCACTGCGCCACCTCAAGCGCCCCGGCGTTGAGTACCGCCCCCTGCTCGGCAAACCCGCCACCATTGAACTCGGCATCCTGCAGCCCGCCCAGACGCCCAATCCTCTGCGGGAGAATTTCATCCGGGCGCTACAAGAGGCTGCGCAAGGTCTGGCGCAGACGTAGGCCACTGAGGTCATTGACCGAGACTGAATTCAGGCCTAAATTCGGACCGCATTCACCCCGGAGGCTCTATGCAATCCGTCAGCAACATCAAATCCATCTCCTACCTCAAAAGCCACGCAGCCCAGATATCCGAAGATCTGGAATTGAACGGCACTCCATATGTCATCACCCAAAATGGCGAAGCCAGCATGGTGATTGAACATGTCAAACAATTTCAGGAAAAGGAAACGCTCATTGCCGCCCTCAAAATCATCGCGCTCGGCGAAAACGACCGGCAACAAGGCAAAGGATTTTCAGTCGAGGAATCGCGCGCCCAATTAAAGGCTGCCCGCCTGCGCCGCAAATAATGACCACCATCATCCTTCCCGACGCGCAGGAAGATCTGCTGTCGCTGCAAGACTACATGCTCGACAAATGGGGGGAATCGGCCTGGATAATTGCAGAAGATGAAATTTTTGAAAAATTACGCCTGATAGAAACAGGCATTTTAGACGGCTCACCGATTCCTGAACTGGCTGCTGTTGGGATTATGAATTAGGACTTACGCAAACCAATAACTGAATATGAAACGAGGCTGGTTATATATTTCATCGCAGGCGTAAAATGGCCGCATTGATGTTGATAGTTATGGCATTTGATGAGATAATATGGAATATTAATTT
>JAQTVS010000154.1 GCA_028706735.1 Thiomonas sp. | reverse complement strand
GGAATCCATCTGGATGGCGGGTATTGTGGACCGAGCGGTGCCGGCCTGCGTGTCCTGCCACGGCCCGGGGGGCGCGGGCATGCCGTCGCGCTATCCCCGTATCGGCGGGCAATGGCAAGGCTACCTGGAAACCGAGCTGCAGATGTTCCGCAACGATCGCCGCACCAACAGCCCGGAAATGCACGATATCGCCTCGCGCATGACCGACAAGCAGATCACCGCCGTGGCGGATTACGCCGCCGGATTGCGCGCCCCTTCGGAATTGCCGCGCTGATTTGCCGCCGACACGCATTGTTACTGGAACTTTCCGGCGCGATGCACGCTCTTTCTCACGGCAGGACAAACGGTTGCCGGGTGCGTTGCAGTGAATTCGCCGCCCTGCCCGAAAAGACTTTCTCTTGTTGACGGCAGGCCGGGCCGCTCGCTGCGCGGGCTGTGCAAAGTCAAAATTGAGGTTTTTCTCTTTTGTTATATTGTTTCGCTGATTTGTCCATGTTTCCCGCGCCTGTTGCCGACCGTCTTTGTGAACCGTTCTGCGGTGTGCCGCATTCTGGTTTGAGCCTTCGTGGCGTGGCTCCGGTTCAGCCTGTTTCCCGCGCCTAGCTGTTCTTTTGCCCATTTGCCGCACGCACATTTGCGCAGCCTAGAGTTCCGCCCCGTTTGTTTCGCCCCGGTAGTCCGCACCCTATGTCCGCCACACCCTCTCCAGTTCCCAACACGTCTCTGAGCACCTCCGGCTGGGAATTGCAGCATGGGTCGCGCGCCTGGCGCGCCTTCATCGAGCTGCTGTCGTCGATGCGCTTTGCCATCGCGCTGCTGGTGATCGTCGCCGTCGCCAGCATCATCGGCACTGTGCTCACCCAGGGGCAGCCCTACAACAACTACATCAACCAGTTCGGCCCGTTCTGGGCGGAAGTGTTTCGCAAGTTTGAGCTGTACAACGTCTATTCCTCCTGGTGGTTCCTGCTCATCCTGACCTTTCTGGTGGTGTCCACCAGCCTGTGCCTGATCCGCAATACTCCCAAGATCATCACCGACCTGAAGACCTACAAGGAAGGGGTGCGCGAACAAAGCATGCGCCACTTCCACGAGCGCGGCCAAGCGGTGTTCAGCAACGGGCGAGCCGCGACGGTCGAGCACATTACCGGCGTCATGCGCAGCCACGGCTACAAATTCAAGCTGCAGGAGCGCCCTGCTGTGCAGGAGGGCGGGGCGGGCGCCACCATGATCGCCGCCAAGACCGGCGGCATCAACCGCGTGGGCTATGTGCTGGCGCACGCCGCATTTGTGCTGATCTGCGTGGGTGCGCTGTTTGACGGCGACATGATGATCAAGGCGCAGATGTGGATGTTCGGCAAGGAGCCGCTCAAGGCGAACATGCTGGTGTCGCAAGTGCCCGAGATCAATAAGCTCTCGGTGCATAACCCGACTTTCCGCGGCAATCTGCAGATTCCCGATGGCGGCGAATCCAATATGGCCGTGCTGAGCATGGGCGACGGCGTGCTGCTGCAGCCGCTGCCGTTCAACATCCATCTGAAGAAATTCAATATCGATTTCTATTCCACCGGCATGCCGCGCCTGTTCGCCAGTGATGTGGTGATTACCGACCCGAGGACCGGCAAGAGCTTTCCGGCGAAGATCGAGGTCAACCATCCCCTGACGTATGACGGCGTCACCATCTTCCAGTCCGGCTTTGCCGATGGCGGGTCGGAACTGTTCCTCAAGGCCTGGCCGATGCACGGGCCGAGCAGCAAAACCTTCGACCTCACCGGCACCGTGGGCACGGACCGCCAGCTCAGCAATGGCGCGCAAAGCCTGCAGGTCGAGTTCACCGAACTGCGCATCTTCAACGTGCAGGACATGAGCCCGGCGCAGATGACCGGCGTCAAGCCCAAGGAACAATCCTTCATGTCCGGCTTCGACCGCCATCTGGGCGCGCCGGTTGCCGCGCCAGGGGAGCGCCATCTGCAAAACATCGGCCCGGCGGTCATTTACAAAGTGCGTGACGCGTCAGGCCAGGCGCACGAGTATTTCAATTACATGCTGCCGGTTGAGCTGAATGGCGAGAAGGTCTTCCTCGCTGGCGAGCGCGGCTCGCTGGATGCCGGCTACAAATATTTGCGCATCCCGGCGGATAGCAACGACTCGATCGATGGCTGGATGCATATGCGCGCCGCACTGTTCAACGCAAAAGACCGTGAGCAGGCTGCCGCGCAGTACGTGGCCGCTTCTCTGCCGCCAGACGCCACCCCGGAGCTGAAAAACCAGCTCATGGTGACGGCCAGCCGCACCCTGGATATTTTTGCCGGCGAAATCCCCAAAGATCCGAAGACCGGCAAGCCGGTGGTGGTGGCGCCAGGCGGCCTGCCGGCGCTGGCGCAGTATCTTGAGGCCGCAGTGCCGCAAGACAAGCAGCAGCAGGCGTCTGATGTCTTCGTCCGTATTCTGAACGGCACCTTGTGGCAACTCTGGCAGATCAGCCGCGAAAACAACGGCCAGAAGCCCGCAACACAAGATCCGGCGCACGAAAAATTCTTTGACTCGGCGGTGCTGGCCCTCTCCGACACTTTCTTCTACCCGTCGCCGCTCTATCTGCAGATGACCAACTACAAGCAGATCCAGGCAAGCATCTTCCAGGTGGCGCGCGCCCCTGGCAAGGTTGTGGTCTATACCGGCGCGGTCTTGCTCATTCTTGGCGTATTTGCCATGCTGTATATCCGTGAACGCCGGGTCTGGTTTTTGGTGAAAGACCGGGAAGACGGCGGCAGCGACACCCTCATGGCCATGAGCACCAACCGTCGCACCATGGAATACAAGAAGGAATTTGAAACACTGCGCACAGCCAGTCTGGGCGTAGCATCAACCGACCCGGCGAATGCACAATCGCCGGACACTGCCTCGACCTGAATAGGGACCCGCCATGGAACTTGCCAGCAAATCCCATAGCTTGCCACTGAACTCCAAGAGTTCGGAACCTCCGCGCCAGAACGGCATCGGTGCTTACTTGCGCCGACGCTCCATGTATGACTGGATTTTTCTACTGCTCATCGTCGGCGGTGATGCGTATGTGCTGAGCCAGTACGGCCAGAACATGGACTATTACGTCAAGCTCATTTTCCTGGGGGCGACGACGTCGTTGATGTTCCTCGGCTGGGGGTGGACGGCAATCAAGAATCTGGCGCTCGTCGTCACGGGCCTGTCGCTGTTCGGCATCTGGCTGTACTACGGGCCGAACGGGCAGCCGGCGCTGGCCCGCAGCGAGCAGGTGTTTTTCCTCAAGTACTTTCTCGCCAGCCAGTCCGCGATTCTGTGGATGGCGTTCCTGATGTTCCTGAGCACCGCAGCCTACTGGTTCGGCATGTTCTCCGGCCCGGCGCAGAACACCGCAGCAGGAATGGCGTTGGCCACCGGCGGCGGCGCGATTGCTGGCGTCGGCGACGGCATGGTGCGTGACGCCAAGGGGTGGCAGTCCAATTTCTCGCAGTATTTTGGTTCGCGTCTGGCCTGGGTGGGTATCACCATGGCGCTGGTCGGCACCATGATGCGCTGGTTCGAGAGCTATCAGATTGGGCCGGACATCGGCCACATCCCGCTGTCCAACCTTTACGAAGTGTTCGTGCTGTTCTCTTGGCTGACCACCATCCTTTACCTGTATTTCGAACAGAAATACAAGACCCGCAGCATGGGCGCGTTTGCCATGTTGGTGGTCAGCGCGGCGGTGGGCTTCCTGCTCTGGTACAGCATGGTGCAGAACGCCTACGAAATCCAACCGCTGGTGCCCGCGCTCCAAAGCTGGTGGATGAAGCTGCACGTTCCCGCCAATTTCATTGGTTACGGCACTTTTGCCATTGCGGCCATGGTCGGCTTCGCCTACCTCATCAAGACGCATGCGAACGAGACTTCCTGGTGGAAGCTCGCCCCGCTGTGGCTCATCGGCTTTGTCATGTTCTTCGAGCCGCTGGTGTTTCGTCAGGGCGGCATCTCCGAGTATTGGGGCGTATTCGCCGGCTTCTCGGCGCTGATTGTTGCCGGCATCCTTTACGGCCGGCAGCGCATCGCGTCGCATCTGCCGTCGCTGGAGGTGATGGACGATGTGATGTACAAGTCCATCGCCATCGGCTTCACCTTCTTCACCATCGCCACCATACTGGGTGCGCTGTGGGCCGCCGAAGCCTGGGGCGGCTACTGGAGCTGGGACCCGAAGGAAACCTGGGCGCTGATCGTCTGGCTGAACTACGCCGCCTGGCTGCATATGCGTCTCATCAAGGGCTTGCGTGGACAGGTCGCAGCATGGTGGGCGCTGACCGGCCTGCTGGTCACCACCTTCGCCTTCCTCGGTGTGAACATGTTCCTCTCTGGACTGCATTCCTACGGCAAGCTGTAAGGCGTGACTGCTCCTCAAAAAAGGCCCCGCGGGGCCTTTTTTTTGCGCCGAAGCCCTTGCCTGGAAGCAGGAATGCGGATGCGCTGTAAGGTTTGGCACATTGCGCCGACAAAGCCTGAGCGATGGAATAAACCGGGAGCGATTTCGGTCTATTGGGATGGAAGGCAGCGTCAAAATGTCCGTTAATTTTGCAGGAGAGCAGCGATGAACAGACGTCAGGAACAGGGATTCGAGCATCCCGCAGCATCAGACATCACGCCGAAGGAGATCTACAAGGATCGGCGCCATTTCCTTGCTGCGGCTGGGGTTGGGGCTGCAGCGGGTGTTGCCGCTCTGACGGCGGGTCATGCGCAGGCGGTGCCGCAAAACAGCGGCCAGCCTGCCCCTGGCAAGCTGGCGGCACTGGCGGCGCAAAAGAACGCAGCGCTGTCGACCACGCAAACGCCAACGCCCTACAAGGACATCATCACCTACAACAACTTTTACGAGTTTGGCACCAGCAAGAGCGATCCGTCGCAGCATGCCGGGAGCCTGAAAACCCGTCCGTGGACCGTGGTGGTGGAGGGCGAAGTGCACAAGCCGCGGACTTTCGGCATCGACGATCTGCTCAAGCTGGCGCCGATGGAAGAGCGCATCTATCGCCATCGCTGCGTCGAAGGCTGGGCCATGGTGGTGCCGTGGCTGGGTTATTCGCTGTCCAATCTTCTCAAGGCCGTGCAGCCGACGGGCAATGCGAAGTATGTCGAATACATCACCCTGCTTGATCCGGCGGAGATGCCCGGCCAAAACGACCCCATCCTGCAATGGCCTTATCTGGAAGGCCTGCGCATGGATGAGGCCATGCACCCGCTGACGCTGCTGACCTTCGGCCTGTACGGCGAGGTGCTGCCCAACCAGGATGGCGCGCCGATGCGCATGGTCATCCCCTGGAAATACGGCTTCAAGGGCGGCAAGTCCATTGTCAAGATCCGGCTGGTGGAAAAGCAACCTGTGACCTCGTGGATGCGCGCGGTGCCGCAGTGGTATGGCTTTTATTCCAACGTCAACCCGGAGGTCAGCCCGCAGAACTGGAGCCAGGCCAACGAGCGCATGATCGGGCAGGGAGGGGCATTCGGCGGCTTGTTTGCTCCGCGCGTGCCCACGCAACTGTTCAATGGCTACGGCGCGCAGGTTGCCAGCCTGTACCAGGGCATGAACCTGAGCAAGTTTTTCTGAACCCCATGAACGCGCCCCAGCCGTCACTCGCGCGTCGCATCTTGCGCCACAAGGCCGTCAAGCCGCTGCTGTTCGCGCTCTGCCTGGCGCCATTCGCCAGCCTGTTCTGGCGCGGCTGGACGAACGATCTGGGGCCCAACCCGGAGCAGACCGTGATCTGGACCACGGGACTATGGGCGCTGCGGCTGCTGCTGCTCACCCTGGCCATCACCCCGCTGCGCAGGCTCACAGGCTGGGCTGAGCTGGCGCGGTTGCGGCGGATGTTCGGCTTGTTCGTGTTCTTCTATGCGGCGCTGCATTTCACCGCGTGGCTGGGGCTGGTCAACGGCTTCAGCGTGGACATGGCGTTGCGCGATATTGCCAAACATCCATTCGTCCTCGCGGGGATGACGGCCCTGGCGCTGATGACGCCGCTGGCGCTGACCTCGACCAACGGCATGATCAAGCGTCTCGGCGCGAAGCGCTGGCAGCGCCTGCACCGCTTGGTGTATGGGGTTGGCGTGTTGGCGGTGTTCCACTTCTGGTGGGGCAAGCTGGCGAAGAACAATACCGCCAGCCCCACGATCTACGCCCTCATTCTTGCGCTTCTGCTGGGCCTGCGGCTGTGGTGGGCTTGGCGTGCGGCGCAGACCCGCCGCGCACAGGCGCTGCGGGAGCAGGCCGCCTCCGATCAGGGCAACAGCCGCTCGCTGGCGTAGAGCTGTTCTGCGGTTTCGCGCGGACGGATCAGAATGGCTTTCGCGCCATCGACCAGCACTTCCGCAGGGCGGCCGCGGCTGTTGTAGTTGGACGCCATCACCATGCCATACGCGCCGCTGGACAGCACCGCGAGCAAGTCGCCTTCTTCCAGCGCCAGGGTGCGGTCGCGCGCCAGCCAGTCGGCGGATTCGCAGACCGGGCCAACGATGTCGTACTTCAGCGCCGGGCCGGCGTGGACTTCCGCGGGGGCCACGACTTGCTCGGCCTCATAAAGCGCGGGGCGGATCAGATCATTCATGCCGGCATCGACCACGGCGAAATGCTTGGCCGGCGTGGACTTGAGATACAGGGTGCGCGTGAGCAGCACACCGGCATTGCCGA
>JAQTVS010000153.1 GCA_028706735.1 Thiomonas sp. | reverse complement strand
GCTCATGTCGTGGCCCATGCTGCGGTACAGGCGCCAGGCGTGATCGGCGACTTCATATTCGCGGGTGGTGTTGTCGGCCATGCGTTTCTTGCGGGTATAGACCCACGAGAAGGCGGGCTCGATGCCATTGCTGGCGTTGTCGGCAAAGGCCAGGCTGATGGTGCCGGTGGGGGCCACGGCGAGCAGGTGCGAATTGCGGATGCCATGCTGGCGAATAGCGGCGCGAAGGTCATCGGGCAGACGCCGGGCGAAGCCGCTGTCGAGGTATTTCTGCGCGTCGAACAGCGGGAACGCGCCCTTTTCCTTGGCGAGATCGACCGAGGCGGAATAGGCGGCGTCGCGCAGAGTGCGGGCCATGTCGGCGGCGAAGCGGCGGGCGTCGTCGCTGTCGTAGCGCAGGCCGAGCATCACGCAGGCGTCGCCCAGGCCGAGAAAGCCCAGGCCGATGCGGCGCTTGTTCTGCGCCTCATTGTGCTGCTCGACCAGCGGCCAATAGGTGACGTCGAGCACGTTGTCGAGCATGCGCACCGCGGTGCGGGTGACGGCCTGGAAGCCCTCGGCGTCGAACCGCGCCTGCGGGGTGAAGGGCTCGCGCACGAAGCGGGTGAGGTTGATCGAGCCGAGGCAGCAGCAGCCGTAATCGGGCAGAAACTCCTCGGCGCAAGGGTTGGTCGCCTCGAAGGTTTCGCAGTAATAAAGATTGTTGTCGGCGTTGGCGGTGTCGAGAAACAGGATGCCCGGCTCGGCGTGGTCATAGGTGGACTGCATGATCTGGTCCCACAGCGCGCGGGCCCGCACGCTGCGGTACACCCACTCGCCGTCAGCGCGTTGATGCGCGCTCTCGGCAAGCTGATCGTCGCCCGGCCTGGCCTTGTGCACCAGATCGATCTGCGCATCGTTTTCGACCGCCTGCATGAACGCCGCGCTCACGCCCACTGATAGATTGAAGTTCTTGAACGCGCCTTGGTCCTTGGCGTGGATGAAGGCTTCGATGTCTGGATGGTCGATGCGCAGCACGCCCATCTGCGCCCCCCGGCGGCTGCCCGCCGATTCCACGGTTTCGCACGAGGCGTCGAACACCCGCATGAACGACAGCGGGCCGCTGGCGCGGCTGTGCGTGCCGCCGACATGCGCGCCCACCGGTCGGATGCGCGAAAAGTCGTAGCCCACGCCGCCGCCACGCCGCATGGTTTCGGCTGCCTGCGCCAGCGCCTTGTAGATGCTGGGCTTGCCGTCCTTGTCGTCGGAAACCGAATCGCCCACGGGCTGGACGAAGCAGTTGATCAGCGTGGCCTGAATATCGGTGCCCGCTGCGGACATGATGCGGCCCGCAGGGACAAAGCCGCTTTCCAGCGCCTGGCGGAACAGCGCCTCGCTGCGGGCCGGGTCGGCCTCTTCGACCGCCAGGGCGCGGGCGACGCGGGTGTGAATGTCTTGGGTGGTGCGCTCGTCGCCCTTGGCATATTTCTCTGCCAGAACGTCGAGGCTGATGTCTTGTGCTTGCATGATGGGGGCCTAAAAACGGAAAGGCCGCAGGGCGGAATGCCTGCGGCGCTAAAAATTTGATGCTGGGGTTATAGCGCGTCTTCGTGATCGTCGGTGTCGACCTCGGTCAAACCCAGCAGGGTTTGGGTTTGATCGACCGGCAGCGCTTCCACCTGCTTGAGCTGGCGCGTCATGGCGCGGGTGCGGGTTTCCGCCTGGCCGATGGTATTGCTCGCTTCGTCGAGCTTCTTGCGCGTTTTTGCAAGAACGTCACCGAATTTGGTGAATTCCGTCTTGACTGCGCCGAGCACTTTCCACACCTCGGTCGAGCGTTGCTCCAGCGCCAGGGTGCGAAAACCCATGTGCAGACTGTTGAGCAACGCCAGCAGGGTGGTGGGCCCGGCGAGCATGACACGGTGCTCGCGCTGCAGCGCCTCCACCAAGCCGGGGCGGCGCAGGGCCTCCGCGTACAGACCCTCGGTGGGGAGGAACAGAATGCCGAAATCGCTGGTGTGCGGTGCGGCAATGTATTTGCTCTGGATGGTCTTGGCCTCCTCGCGCAGACGCAGTTCGAGCGCCTTGGAGGCGGCTTCGGCATCGGCCTTGTCGGCGCGGTCTTGCGCGTCGAGCAGACGCTCGTAGTCTTCGCGCGGAAACTTGGCGTCGATCGGCAGCCACAGCGGGCCATCGCCCTTGCCCGGTAGGCGGATGGCGTATTCCACCCGAGCGTTGCTGCCGGGCACGGTTTCCACGTTGACACCGTATTGCTCGGGGGTGAACACCTGCTCGATCAGGCCGGCCAGTTGAATTTCGCCGAATACTCCGCGCGATTTCACATTGCTGAACACCCGCTGCAGGTCGCCCACGCCCTGCGCCAGAGTTTGCATTTCGCCCAGGCCGCGGTGCACCAGTTCCAGCCGCTCGGCCACCTGCTTGAAGCTCTCGCCCAGCCGCTGCTCCAAGGTGGCGTGGAGTTTTTCGTCCACGGTGGCGCGCATCTGTTCGAGCTTTTTCTCGTTGTCGGCCTGCAGTTCGCGCAGGCGCAGCTCAACCGTGCCGCGCATCTCGTTCAGGTTCTTGTCGGTGGACTGGCGCAGCTCGGTGAGGCGCAGCTCGGTGGCTTCGCGCATGGCGGTCTGGCCCTGCTCGGCGCTCTGGCGCGCTTCGATCAGGCGCTGGTCGGTGGTGTTGCGCAAGGCGTCGAGCCGTTCGATGAGCTGGGCCTGAAGCGTCTGCAGGCTTTGGGTGTTGGTCTGGGTGAGATGCCCGACCTGCTGCACCAGGGTGTCGCCTACGGCCTTTTGCAGGCTTTGCAGTTGCAGGTTGACGGCGTCGAGTTGGGCGTTTTGCGTGCGCGTGCTCTCGCCCTGCTGGTTGAGCAGCATCTGCTGGAACTGCGCCAGTTGCCCGGCCTGCTCGGTGCGCAGGCTCTGGCCGCTGGCCTGCACCGCGCCGCGCAGTTCGCGTTCCAGGCGCTCCATCTGGGGGGCGAGTTCCGCGCCAATTTCGCGGCGCAATTCGGCCAAGCCGCGCAGACGCGACAACAGCGTCCAAGCCATGCCCAGCAGGATGAGCAACAACAGCGCAACGAGGAAGAGGGACACCAGTTCAAGAGACATGCGGATTCAACCCGTAACGGGAGTGATGGGCGGCTGGCCTTGCAGCACCGCGAGAAGGTTGTCCACCGCAAGCTGCGCCATGGCGCGGCGGGTGGGAATGCTGCTGCTGGCGATATGCGGCGTGAGCACCAGACGCGGCGCGGCCAGCAGCGCGGAGTTCACCGCGGGCTCGCCCTCGAACACATCCAACCCGGCGGCGCCCAGATGGCCGCTGTGCAGTGCCTGGGCGAGCGCGGTTTCGTCCACCACGCCGCCGCGGGCGATGTTGACCAGCGTGGCGCCGGGCTGCATCTGCGCCAGCTCAGTCGCACCAATGACGTGATAAGCGGCGGGACTGTAAGGCAGCGCCAGCAGCACATGCCGACTCTCGCGCAGCAACTCGGGCAGATCGCGATAGCTGGCGCGCAGATCGTCTTCGATGTGCGCGGCCAGCCGTTTGCGGTTGTGATAGAGCACGCGCATATTGAAGCCATGCGCCGCACGCCGCGCAATGGCCTGGCCGATTCGCCCCATGCCGACGATGCCCAGTGTGGCGCCATGCACATCCGCACCCGCGAACAGATCGACGCTCCACTTTTTCCACTGCCCGGCGCGCAGATAGCGCTCGGCATCGCCCACCTGCCGGGCGGCGGCCAACAGCAGGGTGAAGCCGAAATCGGCTGTGGTCTCAGTCAGCACGTCGGGCGCGTGGGTGACGGTCACGCCGCGTTCGGCGCAGGCGGCCAGATCAATGTGATCGACGCCCACGGTCATGGTGCTCACGACCTTGAGCTGCGGGCAGGCATCGAGCAAGGCGGCATCGATGCGCTCGCTGCCGGTGATGAAGGCGCCGTGCTTGTCGGCCAGCCGCTCGCGCAGCGCCTCGGGCGTGGCGATGGCGTCATCGGGCGTGGTTTCGACCTCGGCCACGGCGCGCAGTGGCTCGATAACGTCGGGAAACACGGCACGCGCCACCAGCACGCGCAGCGGGCCGTCAGATTGAAGATGATTGTTCATCGGAAAAACACGACGGTCAGAAGAAGAAAACACGGCATCAGGATGGCCAGCGACCAGCCCATATAGCCGAAGAACGAGGGCATGCGCACCCCGCGATGTTCGGCGATGGCCTTGACCATGAAGTTGGGCGCGTTGCCGATATAGGTGACGGCCCCCATGAACACCGCACCTGCGGAGATGGCCATGAGGGTGGTGACATGCGCCATGAGTTGCGCCGCATCGCCCCCCGCCAGATTGAAGAACACCAGATAGGTCGGGGCGTTGTCGAGAAAGGACGACAGCGCCCCGGTGAGCCAGAAGTACGCGGCCGCGATGGGCTGGCCCTGCGCGTCCGTGGTCAGCTTCACCAGCCCGGCCAGCGCACCACCCTCGCCCGCCCGCAGGATGGCGATGACCGGGATGATGGTGAGAAAAATGCCGAGAAACAGCTTGCCGACCTCGATCATCGGCCCCCAGGTGAACTGGTTTTCATGCCGCGCCTGCCATGGCGTGGTGGCGAGCGACAGCAGCGCCACGAGGATGAGCGCCGCATCGCGCGTGAGGTTCTGCAGTTCCAGGCTCTGGCCGAGGATGTGCACTGTCGTCCCAGGCTTCCAGAGGCCGCTATGCAGCACCGCAATGACGACGACGGCCAGCCACAGCACATTCCACGCGCCGATGATGCCTAGCGGGCTGTCGGGCGTGGGGTCCGTGGCCGGGCGCGCGGCTTCCTTGCTCCAGAACCAGCGGTCCAGCGCATAAAACACGGCCAGCAGCACAGCGCAGAGCAAAGCCGTGGGCGCCAGCAGGTGTTTGAGCGTCCAGAAAAAGCCCACCCCTTTGAGAAAGCCGAGAAACAGCGGCGGATCGCCCAGCGGGGTGAGCGCGCCGCCGGCGTTGGCCACCAGGAAAATGAAGAACACCAGCACATGCGCGTTGTGCCGACGGCCGTCATTGGCGCGGATGACGGGGCGCACCATGAGCATAGCTGCGCCCGTGGTGCCCATCACGCTGGCAAGCACCGTGCCGATGGCCAGCAGCAGCGTGTTCTGCGCCGGGCTGCCATGCAGATTGCCGCGCACCGCAATGCCGCCGCTCACCGTGTAGAGCGCGGTAAGCAGAATGACGAAAGGCAGGTACTCGTGCAGCAGGGTGTGGAGTGCGGCGTCCCAGGTGGTCTGCACACCGAAGCTGATGGCGAAGGGAATGAGAAACAGCGCAGCCCAGCCCGCCGCAATCTTGCCCTGATGGTGGTGCCACACCCGCCCTGCGAAAAGCGGCAAGAGCGCGATCGACAGCAGCATGGCGGCGAACGGCAAACCCCACCACAGAGAGAGCGTGGCGGGGTCGGGGCCTGGGATGCTGGCGGCAAACGCACGGGCAGGCAGCAGCGGCAACAACGCAAACAGCGCCAGCAACACAGCTCCCCGCGCCCCTGTGCCGCGGCGCGCGCGCTTACGTCCCATCGACGATCACCACATGCACGCGGTACGGCCCATGCGCGCCGAGCACGATGGTCTGTTCGATGTCCCCGGTGCGCGACGGCCCGGACACGGTGGAAAGCGCCCGCGGCAATTCGCCCAACTCGGCCCGCAGCAGCGCGTAGGCATCTTCCAGCGCGGGCACGATGCGGCTGGCCGGAACGACAGCGACATGCGTTTCCGGCAGCAAATGGGTGGAAGACGGCGTGGCAGGCGAACTCGCCAGCACCAGCGAGCCCGTCTCGGCCACCGCGCAAAAGCAACCCGTGACGCCGAGCTTGTCTTCATCGCGCGGGGGGCGGCACTCCAAAGCCAGCCCGGCCTGCGTCCACGGAAGCTCGGCCAGAGTGCCCCAGGCGACGCCTTGCAAGGGCAGCGACTGCTCGCGCAGGTAAGCCGCCACCGAAGACGGTACGTCCTGCGCGCTGGCGACCCGGGCCACGCTGGTCTGCAGCGCCAGCGCCTGCGTCGTGAAACCGGCTATGCGGTCGGCAATCGTCGGCTGCGGCCCGCGCACATGGCGGCCGATATCGACCTCGGCATCGGCCGCCTCCATGTCATGCAGCGCGGCCGGTCGCCCCTGGCGGGCACGAATCTGCGCCAGGATCGCGGCGCGGGCGGAGTCGGTATTCATGGATTACCAATGTATGGAAAAGGTATATCGGTTTGGGTCGGCTTCCTGCTCAAACATCGAGACGAAATCCCAGATCCAGTTCAGATGCGGGCTGCCCGCGCAGGCCCCAGTTTTCGAGGGTGGGCTCGATCAGAACGATCAAGATGTCGGAGGCCTGGATACCCAACCGCCCCAGTCTCGCAACGATGCCTTGGTACAACTTGCGCTTGGCTTCAAGGGTGCGACCGGGAAAGAGCAGGAATTCCACAAAGGTGTAGTTTTCTGTCTTGCCCGGAGGGATGGGGCAGTGCTCGAGCTTGTGCTCAATGTAGCGGATCTGCTTGTCATCTTCAGGCACCTTGAGCGCGTCGATCTGGGCCTGGTAAACAGCCTCGATAAGGCTGCAACCCTCTCGGGAGAATGCGAGCGGCAGACTTCAATTTTTGCGATGGGCATGAATCCTCTCCAATTGGAACAAGTGATCCTGATGTCACGTCGCTGCGGGCTGAAACACACG
>JAQTVS010000152.1 GCA_028706735.1 Thiomonas sp. | reverse complement strand
GAGACAGCGGGATCGGCTGATCGTCCTCGGTGCGCAGCAGGGTAGTGGGCAACAACTGGACGGTCTGGCCCAGCACCACCAAGCGCGCCGAGGTTGGATTGATCTGCGACACACGTCCGATGACCGCATGATCGACCCGCACCTCCAGCGCATCGAGCCGCCCGCCCTGATCCACTGCGTGCACGCTCACCGTGTCGCCGAGATGCAGGCTTCGCTCCGATCCCGCCTGCCCGTCCACGCGATAGCGCGTCTGTGGCGGAAGCTCATATTCCCCGCCATTGACAAAAATGCTGCCAAATCGCTGGATCGGCCCGATCGCCACGATGCCCGTTCCGCCAATGCCACCCGGGCTGATCCCGGTGCCGCCGATTCCGCCTGGGTCAATTCCCGTGCCGCCAATGCCGCCCGGCGTGGCCGCCGAACCGGCCACCGCCAGCAGCAGCCCCATCAGCGCAACACCTGCCGTGCGCAAGGCCAGGACACCATGACGTTGCCAGGCGTTCATTGCACCCCTCCGTTTTGGCGAGAGGGCGGCGCCGACTCCTCGTAGTAATAGACGCCCAGACGCAGACGATTTCTGCTTGCGTGTTGCGCCTTCGCGTGTCCATCCCCGGCTTGTCCATCTCCATCCGGCTGTCCTGCCGACTGCGCCGCCCGGTCCGCCTGCTCGGCCCGCGCGATGCGTTGATACGCATCCTGCAACACCTGCTCGCCCAGATGCCGCAAGTCGTCACGCACTCCGTCCACCACCGTCGCGGGAAGATCGTCGAAATACACCGACTGCTCCAGATAAGGCGCGCGGCCTTCCAAGTTGTGCACGGTCGCGCGCAGATGGTCCCCGATGTGCGCGCCCATGAACGCCAGCCGATCCTCCGGCAGATCCGAGACATAACCGCCGCGGGCCAGCCTCACCGCATCGTCCTGCAGTTCAACCACGCCGGCGTGCAGCAACTCGTCGAGCACGGTGCGCGGCCGCATATCCGCCTTCACCAACCGCACCAGGCTCTCGAAACTGGGCAGAGGATCGGCAGCGCGCAGCGGCAGGGTGCGCGGTTCGCCCTGCGCATCGCGGTAGGCCGCGCACGCCACCCATGCGGCAACGACTTGCGCCGACATATTCGCCCCATGCCGCAGCGCAATCTGCCCCGACCCCGCCTGCAATTCCTCGCGCAGACGCCGCACCTCCTTGCGATGAATCCCGCTGAGCAGACTCACGCGGCTATCGGTTGGCGTGGGCTTGCCGTCGCGCTCGTCCAGCGCGATGACCTCGCCCACATAGACAAACTTGAGCAGTTCCGCCAGAGCGCCGTAAGTCCAGCCCTGCGTGATGAGATAGCGCACGAAGGGCCGCAGGATGGACAGGGCCGCAGATTTGAGAGCGTCGTACATGAGGAAAGGATAAGGCAGTGCGGGTTTACTTGACGTGGGAAATTTTGCCACTATTATAAACACAAGCGTTGATGTGGGAATAATTACCACACACCGTGATCCATCCACTTTCGCTTTCAGGAGAACCACCATGTCCAAGACCCGTACCCTCACCGTTGTGTCCGCCGCTGTTGCCGCCGTTTCGCTGTCGTTCGGCATCGCCAGCGCGCAAACCGCCCTCCAGGCTGCCGGAGACGGCCAGCAATCTGCAACAAGCTCGACGACGCGCACGACAAATCAACGCGCCCAACCCGCCGCGCAAACGCGCAACACCGACACGGCAACAACCCGTGCGCAAGCCAGCACAAGCGCGCAGAACCAAACCCGGACGCAGTCGGGCGACGCCACGCTGACCCAATCTGGTTCTGTCGACGCGCAAACCCGGACTGAAGCGCAAAACCGCAACACGGTCCAGACCCGCACGACCACTCAGACTCACACTGGCGCTGGTGCGCAAAACATCGGTCTTGGCCAAGGTCTTGGAGCGCAAATTGGCGCGCAAACCGCAACGCAAGTGCCTTCCGTTCAGGTGCCGACCGTGCCCGCCGTCGCCTCGCCCTCGGTCGCCGTGCCAGTGATCAACTCACCCGCAGTGAACGTGCCCTCGGTGAACACCCCGTCGGTCAACATTCCCTCTGTGGCGACACCGTCGGTCAATGTGCCCGTCATCACCACGCCGAGCGTGAATGTGCCGGTCGTCAATACGCCCTCGGTGGCAGTGCCCGTGGTGAATTCCCCGGCCATCAACATCCCGAATGTGATGCGTCCGCAGATGTAAGCGGCGGATTCCGGCAGTCAACCGCGCTGTGCCAGAAAATCCTGGAGTTCCGTCACGGAATGCACCAACCCGGCGGGGGACAGGGATTGCAGTTGCGCAATGTCATGCGCGCCATAGCTCACGGCAATGGCGTCGCACTCGGCATTGCGCGCCATTTGCAGGTCATGGGTAGTGTCGCCGATCATGACCGTGCGGCGTGGCGGACTGGCGAGTTCGGCCATGATTTCGTGCAACATGGCCGGATGCGGCTTGGAGAAGGTTTCATCCGCTGTGCGCGTGGCGTCAAACAGTCCGCGCAGCTCAGGCCGATCCATCGCCCGGCTCAGGCCGACGCGCGACTTGCCGGTGGCGACCGCCAGGTTGTAACCCGCTGATTTGAGTGCGCGCAGCAACTCCAGCACGCCGTCAAACAGCACGAGTTGGCCATCGAGCGCAAAATAATGTTTGCGATAGGCCGCTGCAAGTCGCGGGTAATCGGCATGCGGCAAGTCTGGCGCGGCATGCCGCAGCGCGTCTTCCAGCCCGAGGCCGATGACATACGCGGCCTGGTCACGGCTGGGCACCGCAAGCCCCAGATCGCCACAGGCTTGCTGGATGGCTCCGGTAATGGCGGCGGTGGAGTCCATCAGCGTGCCGTCCCAGTCGAACACAATCAGGTCGTAATTCTGGCGGTGCATGGCGAGGCTCTCGATAGTTGTCAGGATGGCGCGGATTGTGCCCGCAAATGATGAAGCCACTGCACGCAATTGTCCGGCAGCGGCGCCCGCAGTTCCAGCCGAGCGCCCGTGGCGGGGTGGGCAATGGCGAGAGACTCCGCATGCAGAAACATGCGCTTGAAGGGCGGCAGGCCGGCCAACTGCCCACGCGCCAGTTCCGCATTCAACGTGTCATCCCCATATTTGTCGTCGCCCACGATGGGATGGCCGCTATGCGCCAGATGCACCCGGATCTGGTGCGTGCGCCCAGTCAACAAACGGGCCTGCAGCAAGGTCAGCCCGCCCCAGTCTCCCAGCCCCTCCAGGGCGAAGTGCTCCTGCGGACGGAACTGGGTGCGCGACTCCTGGCCCTGCTGCGCATCCACCCGCACGCGCCGCTCGCCATTCGCCAGCAGATACTTGTGCAGCGGCGCCTCGACAAGTACCGCGCCGCGCGTCCACAGCCCGGCGACCAACGCGAGATAGCGCTTGTCGGCGTGACGTTCCCGCAGCGCCGCGTGCAGTGCGGTCAGCGCACTGCGCTTTTTGGCGATCAGCAGCAGGCCCGACGTGTCGCGGTCGAGCCGGTGCACCAATTCGAGGAATTTTGCCGCGGGCCGCGCAGCGCGCAGCGCTTCGATCACGCCAAAACTCACCCCGGAGCCCCCATGCACGGCCACGCCCTCCGGCTTGTTGATCGCCAGCAGATGATCGTCCTCGAACACGACGGGGAACTGCACCGCTGGCGCAGGACGCGGCACGTCCGCCTGGGCCACCCGCACGGGCGGGATGCGCACCTGATCGCTGGACAGCAGTTTTTGATCCGCACTGGCCCGCCCGCCGTTGACCCGCACCTCGCCCGAGCGCACGATGCGGTAAATATGGCTGCGCGGCACCCCTTTGAGATGGCGTGCGAGAAAGTTGTCCAGCCGCTGTCCATCGCCTGCATCACCAACCTGGAGCAACCGAACCTGGGGCGATGAGGCAGTGTGCATATAATCGGGCGTGAAGTCGTGGAGTTGAAAGAACGAGTTTTTGGCAATATTTCCGCGGAGTTGCGTGATGCAGCAATGCGATGTGCCAAGAATGACGTGGGTGCCGCCCCCGAACAAGTCTTGCAGCCTGCCGGGTCATTCCGGCCCGGCGTGAGGCCGACAAACAACCGAGGCAGGGCCCGCATTCTAGTTTCAGCCCCACACTGTCCGTTTTGCCGCCCTTCCGTTTCTGGCTGCGGCAAGGTGAGCAGACTTCATCGAAATGAGCGTTGGCCCAAAGCCCGAGCGATGCCGTTGCGCGAATTGCTACAGACGCGCGCGACGCACGATTGGCTTTGCCATCCTGGATCTGAAACCCTTGAATCGACAATTCGCCTACGACCGCACCACAGCCCCGACATCGTGCTGTGTACCTTTATCGTGCGCGAAACCTGCTTTTGCTCACCCATCCCGTCACGCCTTCCTGCCTGCGGCGCGCGATAGCCGCCCCAGGCGAAGCCTGTCTGCGCCTGGGCCAAACGCCCAGCGTCGCGAGACGGGCGCGTTCTTCTGGAATGCGGCGGATGGGTCTCCCGGCATGAGTGTTGTCTGATTCTGCCCGCCCTGGCCGCCGCGTTCCAAGCGGCAATCCAGCGACTGGTTTCAGCTCCGGTAAACAACGCATGGGGGCGCTTGAGCGCCCGCTTTGTATCGGCCGCGTTGCGCGGCCAGGAGCTTTGAAATGAAACGCATGTTGTTCAACGCCACGCAGTCGGAAGAGTTGCGCGTGGCCATCGTCGACGGACAAAAACTTCTCGACATCGATATCGAACAGGCCGGGCGCGAACAGCGCAAAGGCAATATCTACAAGGCCGTGGTCACCCGGGTCGAGCCCTCGCTCGAAGCCTGCTTTGTCGATTACGGCGAAGAGCGCCACGGCTTTCTGCCGTTCAAGGAAATTTCCCGCCAGTACTTCAAGGAAGGCGTGCCACCGTCGCAGGCGCGCATTCAGGACGTCATCACCGAGGGCCAGCAACTGCTGGTCCAGGTGGAAAAGGAAGAGCGCGGCAACAAGGGCGCGGCGCTGACCACCATCATCTCGCTGGCCGGGCGCTATTTGGTGCTCATGCCCAACAACCCGCGCGGCGGTGGCGTGAGCCGCCGCATCGAAGGCGAAGACCGCCAGGAATTGCGCGAGACGATGGACCAGCTCCAGCACCCCGAAGGCATGAGCCTGATCGCCCGCACCGCGGGCATCGGCCGCAGCGCGGAAGAACTGCAGTGGGATTTGAACTACCTGCTCAAACTCTGGAGCGCCGTGCGCGATGCCTCGGAGATGCAAAAGGGCGCCTTCCTGATTTACCAAGAATCCTCTTTAGTCATCCGCGCCATCCGCGACTATTTCACCAGCGACATCGGCGAAATTCTGATCGACACCGAAGACGTGTTCGAGCAGGCGCGCCAGTTCATGCTGCACGTCATGCCCGACACGGTCGAGCGGGTCAAGCGCTACCGCGACGACCTGCCGCTGTTCTCGCGCTTCCAGATCGAGCAGCAGATCGAAACCGCCTATTCGCGCACGGTCAACCTGCCGGCCGGCGGCGCCATTGTCATCGACCACACGGAAGCATTGGTCGCGGTGGACGTCAACTCGGCGCGCTCCACCCGCGGCAGCGCCATCGAAGACACCGCGCTGCGCACCAACCTCGAAGCGGCCGATGAAGTGGCCCGCCAGATGCGCCTGCGCGACCTCGGCGGCCTGATCGTGGTCGACTTCATCGACATGGAAGAGCCGCGCAACCAGCGCGCGGTCGAAGACCGCCTGCGCGACGCCATGCGCCAGGACCGCGCCCGCGTGCAGGTGAGCAAGATCTCCAAGTTCGGCCTGCTCGAACTCTCGCGCCAGCGCCTGCGCCCCGCCCTGTCGGAAGGCGCTTACGTCACCTGCCCGCGCTGCAATGGCACCGGCCATATCCGCGACACCGAATCGAGCGCCCTGCAGATCCTGCGCATCATCCAGGAAGAGGCCATGAAGGAAGGCACCGCCGCGGTGCATGTGCAAGTGCCGGTGGAAGTCGCTTCCTTCCTGCTCAACGAAAAACGCGCCGAAATCACCAAGATCGAACTGCGCCAGCGTCTGTCGGTACTGCTGATCCCCAACAAGCACCTCGACACGCCGAACTACAAACTCGAACGCCTCAAGCACGACGATCCGCGCCTGGAGAATCTGCCGACCAGCTACAAGATGGCCGACGAAGCCGAGGAAGATACCGCCATCACCCGCCGCGAAAAAGAGCAGCGCCCCCGCCAGGAGGCGCTGGTGCGCGGCATCACGCCGGAAGGCCAGGCGCCGATCATGCCGACGCCTGCTGTCGAGCAGATTGCAGCGCCCAGTCCGGCTGCGGCGCCTCTTGCTGCGGCGGCAAACGCAGCAGCCGCTCCGGCAGCCGCTGGAGGTTTCTTCGGCTGGGTGAAGCGCCTGTTCGCAACCGAGCCGGAGCAAACCCCATCGACCGCGACTGAAGCGCCCAAACCCGCGCCTGCGCTCACCCCGGCACTGACCAAGGGCGACGCGGACACCGGCGGACAAAGCGGCCGCAGTCAACGCAATGGCTCCAGCCAGAACGGCAACCGGCGTCGTGGCGGACGCGACCGGCAGCGCGAAGGCCAGGGCGACGGCCGCCAGCGCGGCAAAGAGGCGGCGACGACTGGCGAAGGCTCGGAGGCCGCCGCCGCAGACGCCTCGGCGACCCGGAACCGTCCGCCTCGCGCGCAGCAGGCGCAAGGGGAACGCGGCGAGCGCAGCCAACGCGAACGCGCGCCGGAAGAGCGCCCCACCCGCAAGGAACGCACCGAAGCCCCGCCCGAACAAGGCAGCGCCA
>JAQTVS010000151.1:5578-6787 GCA_028706735.1 Thiomonas sp. | reverse complement strand
TTGAAGCGGCTGACCGCGCCGGCGCCGCTGGCGGTGATCAGCGGCATCACGCCGAACACCATCGCCGCGGTGGTCATCAAAATCGGCCGCAGCCGCAGTCCGGCGGCATGCTCGATGGCCTCGCGTTTGCTCACGCCCTGGCGCTGCAGGTTGTTGGCGAACTCGACGATCAGAATGCCATGCTTGGAAATCAGGCCGATGAGGGTGACCAGCCCGACCTCGCTGTAGATGTTGAGGGTCGCGTGGCCGATCCCGAGGTTGATGAACAGCAGCGCGCCGGAAATGGCCATCGGCACCGATACCAGGATGATGACCGGATCGCGGAAGCTCTCGAACTGCGCCGCCAGCGCCAGGAAAATGATGACCAGCGCAAAGCCGAAGGTCAGCAGCAACCCGCCCGATTCCTGCACATACTGCCGTGACGGCCCGGCATAGTCGAAGCTATAGCCCGAAGGCAGGGTTTGCTGCGCCAGAGTCTTGAGGTCATCGAGCGCCTGCCCCTGCGCGACAAAGGGCATGGCCACGCCCTGGATGGTCGCCGAGTTGGCCTGCTGAAAGTGGTTGATGGCCTCGGGCTGCACCGTGGTGGTCAGGTGCACCACGGTGGACAGCGGCACCATCGCGCCGCTAGCGGTGCGGATGTAATAGTGCTTGACCGCGTCCGGATTGAGTCGGAACTTCTGCTCAACCTGCGGGATGCCCTTGTATGAGCGGCCGCCGAGTTCGAAGAAGTTCACGTAACCGCCGCCCAGCATGGCCGAGAGCGCATTGCCGATCTGCTGCATGGTCAGACCCAGTTGCGCGGCCATATTGCGGTCGATCTCGATGCGGGCTTGCGGCAGGTCGATGCGCAGGTCGGACTGCAGGAAGATGAACTGCCCCGTCTTGCGCGCATCCTGCAAGAACTTCTGCGACACCTCATAGAGCTTGGAAAACGGCTCGGTGGTGGTGATGACGAACTGGATCGGCAAGCCGCGCGAACCCGGCAGCGGGGGCGGCTGGAATACCGCAAGCTGACTGCCGGCGATATGGTTGAGGTCCTGCTGCAGCACCGGCTGGAGCTCGGAGGCGGTTTTCTTCCGCTCGTTCCAGGGTTTGAGCACCATGCCTCCGATCACCTGGCTGGGTGAATTGAGCTGGAACACATGGAACGTTTCGGGAAAGCTCTTGTAAACGTCGTACACCTGATTGGCATAGAGTTGCCGCTGG
>JAQTVS010000151.1:0-5478 GCA_028706735.1 Thiomonas sp. | reverse complement strand
CAGTCCGGACGGCAATTGCGCCTGGACATCAGGAAACACTTTGCGCACCCGCGCGACCACATCCAGCAGGTTCGCTCCCGGCGCGACCTGAATGCCGATAAACACCGACGACTTGCCGTCGAATGCCACCGTCGTGTCATAGTCGTCCGAACCCAGGGTGACGTTGGCCACGTCGTCGAGCCGCACCACCTGGCCGTTCACGCTCTTGATCACCATGGTCTTGAAGCCGGCGAGCGACTTCAGGTCGGTGTTGGCCGACAGTGAGATCTGGATCATCTGACCCTTGGCGTTGCCGGTTGCGGCCAGATAGTTGTTGGCGGCAAGTGCGCTGTACACGTCCGCAGCGGTCAGGCCATAGGCGGCGAGTTTCTGCGGATCGAGCCAGGCGCGCAGCGCAAAGTTCTTCGCGCCCAGCACTTCTGCAGTCTGAACGCCATCGACGGCCTGCAGGCGTGGCTGGACCGAGCGATTGAGGTAGTCGGTGATCTGGTTGGGTTTGAGCACGTCGCTATAGAAGCCGATGTACATCGCGTCGATGGTCTGCCCGATGCTCACGGTCAGCACCGGCTTCTGCGACGCCGGCGGCAGCTGGTTGAGCACCGAATTCACCTTGGTGTTGATTTCGGTGAGCGCCTTGTCGGGGTCGTAGTTCAGCCGCAGGTTGACGGTGATGGTGCTCACCCCCTGCACGCTGGATGACGTCATGTAGTCGATGCCGTTGGCCTGGGCGATGGCGTTTTCCAGCGGCGTGGTGATGAAGCTCGCGACCAGATTGGCGTCGGCGCCGGGGTAAGCGGTGGTCACCGTGACCACCGCGTTCTGCGTGTACGGGTATTGCAGCACCGGCAGCAGCCCGATCGAGCGCAGCCCCAGCACCAGGATCACCAGGCTGACCACGGTGGCCAGCACCGGGCGCTCGATGAAAATATCGGTGAATTTCTTGTTCATCGTTGCAGCCTTCAGGAGTTGGGCACTTGCGGGTTCGGGCTGTCCGCTGGCTGCACGCTGTTGTTGATGAGGATGGGCACGCCATTGCGCAACTTCAACTGCCCGGCGGTCACGATGGTTTCACCCGCCTTGACACCGCTGAGAATGGCCACCTGATCGCCGCGCGTCAGTCCGGTGGTGATGAAGCGCTGTTCGGCCACCAGCTTGGGCTTGCCGTCGGCGGCCTTGCCTTCATCTTTCACCACATAGACCGTGGCGCCATACGGGTTGTAAGACACCGCTGCATTGGGCAGGGTGATGTAGTTGCGCGGTGCGCCGTCGGTCAGGCGCACCGTGGCGAACACGCCGGGCAGAAGCTCGCCCTTGGGGTTGGGAATCCGGGCGCGCACGGTGAGGTTGCGCGTGGCGGTGTTGACCTGCGGTTCCACTGCAATCACCTTGGCAGAGAAAGTCTTGCCCGGCACGGCGCTGGTCGTGACCTCGGCCGTCATGCCCACATGCAGCAATTCGATCTGGTTTTGCGGCACGGTGAAATCGATGTCCATCGGGTCGAGCGCCTGCAGGGTGACTGCCGCGGCTCCCGGCGCGAGGTACTGCCCCAGATTGATCTGGCGTATCCCGAGCACACCGCTGAACGGCGCGGTGATGGTGGCCTGCGCCAGCACCGCCTTCTGCGCATTGATCTGCTCGGCCAATGCCTTGAGCTGAGCATCCAGGCTTGCGACATTGGCGCGGTCGGTGTCAACCACGGCCTGGCTGATGGCCTGCACCTTGAGCTGGGCTTCATCGCGCTTGAGAGTGATCTGCGCCAGCTCGCGCTGCGCCTGCAACTGCCCCACCTGCGCCTGCAACTGCGCGAGTTGGGCGCGCTGCGGCGCGTCGCTGATCTGCGCCAGAACCTGGCCCTTGCGCGCCCTTTCGCCCGAATCAAAGTGGATCGCGGTGACGATGCCCGCAATCTGCGAGCTCAGTGACGCCTGCTGGCTGGCGCGCAGATTGCCCAGCGCTTCGACCGTGGGCTGCCAGCTCGACTCCTGCGCCACCGTGGTGGACACGGTCTGTGGCGGATTGGATTGCCCCTTGATCGCTTTGGCGATCATGGTGGTCTTGAAGTGCTGGAACCACACCACGCCGCCAATCAGGACGGCGGCGATGGCGAGCATGATGATCATGCGCTTGGTTGTGCCTTTGGTCATCTGGGAACTCCGTGTTCTTGCTGTTTGATTTGATCGGGGAGAGGCTCTGAGGGCTTACTTGACGGCGCTTGCCGCAACGTGGGGGCCAGCCACCACCCCGCCGCCCATGGCCTGGTACAGCGCGGCGCTGTCGGCCAGGCGCTGCGCCTGGGCCGAGATCAGGCCGATGCGGGTCTGCTGCGCCTGCTGTTGCGCAGTGAGCAGTTGCAGATAGCTGGCCGCGCCAAGCTGGTATTGCTGATCGACCAGCCTGAGCGACTCTTGCGCCGACGTGTCGGCCGCCGCCTGCGCCTGCAGGGTCTGGGCGTCATTGTCGAGTGCGCGCAGGGCGTCGGCCACATTGCGCAGGGCTTGCAGCACGGTCTGCTGATAGTTGGCGCCTGCGGCTTGCAGGCTGGCTTCGGCAGCGTTCGCACCAGCCTTCAATCCGGCGTTGAACAGCGGCTGCGCCAATTGCCCGGCCAGCGCCCAGACGGTGGAACCGGGGCCGAACAATGCGCCCAGCGTGAGCGCCTGCGTGCCCAGACTGGCGCTGAGATCGATCTGCGGATAGAGGTTGGACACAGCCACGCCGTACTGCGCGGTGGCGGCGTGCAGCAACGCCTGGCTGGCCTGGATGTCAGGGCGCTGCTGCACCAGAGCGGAGGGCACGACCATCGGCAGGGTCTGCGGCAAAGTGAAGTCGGCCAGGGTGAAGCGCGGAATGTCTGCCGCGCCGGGCGCCTGTCCCAGCAGCACGGCGAGAAGGTGATTGGTCTGCTCGAGCTTGTTGCGCAGCGGCGGAATGGTGGCGCGCGTCTGCTCCACCTGGGTCTGCAGGGTCAGCACATCGGTGCGCGCGGCGGCGCCGAGGTTGAAGCGTTTGGCCGCAATATCGAGCTGGTTCTGCTGCGCCTTGAGAATGGCTTCGCTGGCGTCGATCTGCGCGCCAAGCTGCGCTTGCGTAAATGCCGCGGTCACCACATTGGCGGCCAGGGTCAGGCGGGCGCCGTCGAGCTGGTATTGCTGGTAGTTGGCCTGTGCGGCCAGGGCTTCCAGCGCGCGGCGGTTGCCGCCGAACAAGTCGAAGTTGTAGTTGACCGCAATGCTGGCGTTGTACAGGTTGAAGATATTGGTGGCACCGCTGCTCTGCCCGAATGACGCCGTATTGGTCTGGTTGCGGCTCGCGCCGAGCTTGCCGTTGACCGTGGGATACAGCGTGGAACCCGCCTGCGCAGCGTAGGTTTGCTGCGCCTGGCGCAGGGTGGCCTCGGCGGCAGCGAGCGTCGGGCTGGTGCGCAGCGCCGTGTTCACCAGATCATCGAGCGGTGCAGAGCCGTAGGTGCGCCACCAGTCCGGCGCGATGCTGTCGACGGTTTGAAACTGCTGCGCCGCACCCAGGACGCCGGGTGCGGAAGCGGTCTGCGCCGGCAAGGCCTGCCGGGTGTACTGCTTCACCCCGGGGGCTGGCGGCGTTTTGAAATCGGGCCCGACGGTCGTGCAGCCTGCAAGCAGCGCAGCGCCAAGGGCCATCCACATCACGCGAGGGGTCGCGGGAAAATTCTGCATGAGACGCGTTCCTGAAAGACAGTCGGGCAGCGCCAACAGCAGCGCAGCGCCCGTTGAAACAACCTCTCACCACGCACCGGAATGGCACGCACAAAGGCTGCTCTGAAAGTTGGGCGATTCTAGGTGTTATCCCCAAACGCTGCCGGGCCTGACGCCACGGATTGAAGAGACGGAATGCGTTGCATGCTAGGGCAAGGATAATTGGCCGGGTTGCTTTACTATGCCAATGAATATCGCAAAGACGCCAATCTCATGTCGCCTCCCTCATCCGCCAGTCACGAATGCAGCAAGGCCGAGCTGCAGGCGCGCATCAACCATCAGGGCGGCGCCGAACTGATTGCGGTGAACGTGCGCAACGAATTGGCCATGGATCCGGCCACGCACTGCCATGCGCGCGGCACGCTGTTTTTGCTCACAGAAGGCCTGGTGGTCGTGGAAACCGCGCAAGGGCGGCAACTGGCCCCGCCGCAAACCATCAGCTGGATGCCACCGGGCGTGGAACATGCCGTGCAGTCTTTCGGGCCGACTGCGGGGTTCGGCGCCTTTCTCGTGCCGGAACTCTGCGGCGACCTGCCAGCCGAGCCCGCCAGTTACGCGCTCAACCCGCTGGTCGCGCTCATCCTGCAGAAGGCGCTGAGCTGGCCGCACGACACGCCTCTCGACCTCAGCCGCATGCGTCTGCTGCTCGTGCTGCTCGATGAGTTGCGGCAGTCTCCGGCGCGACCGCTGCAACTGCCGTGGCCCCGCGATGCGCGGCTGCTGGCGATTGCCCGCGCGCTGATGGCCCATATCGCCAGTCCGCGCACCCTGGAGCAATGGGCGCGCTGGGCCGACATCAGCGCGCGCACCCTCAGCCGAAAATTCGTGCTGGAAACCGGAATGAGCTTTGCGCAGTGGCGGCAATGGGCGCGGCTGACGCAGGCGCTGGAATGGCTGGCCACGGGCCGCGCCGTCAAGGATGTGGCGCTGTCGCTTGGCTATGACAGTGTCAGCGCCTTCATCAAAGCCTTTCGCCTGGCGCTCGGCAGCACGCCCGCAGCCTATTTTCAGTCACAGCAACGCGACACAGCCTCCAACCGGCGCAGTGCCGCCACAGAACCAGCGCAAAAGCCCGCCATGCAGGCGTAAGCGACGCGAGAGCGCCTGCCGAACCGGCAGGCCAATCCGAACAAATGACCGTTTGCTTTCCGTGCCGAGCGCATTACGCTTTGCGCTGCACCCCCGCCAGAACAAGGAGACCCTATGAAATTCGAAACCCTGGCCGTCCATAGCGGCTACGCCCCGGACCCCGTCACGCGTTCTGTGGCGGTTCCCATTTATCAGACGGTGTCGTATGCCTTCGACGACACGCAGCACGGCGCCGATCTGTTCGATCTGAAGGTGGCGGGCAACATCTACACCCGCATGATGAACCCGACCAACGACGTGCTGGAAAAGCGCGTCGCGGCGCTCGAAGGCGGGGTCGCGGCACTGGCTGTGGCGTCGGGCATGGCGGCCATCACCGCGGCCATCCAGACGCTGGCCGCGGCAGGCGACAACATCGTCTCCAGCAGCCGCTTGTATGGCGGCACCTACAACCTGTTCGCCCACACCTTCCCACGCCAGGGTCTTGAGGTGCGTTTTGCCGACCCGCGCGATCCCGATGCATTCGCCCGGCTGATCGACGCCCGCACCAAGGCGGTGTTCTGCGAAACCATCGGCAATCCGCTGGGCAACGTCACCGACATCGGCGCGTTGGCCGCGGTGGCGCACGCGCATGGCGTTCCGCTGATCGTGGACAACACCG
>JAQTVS010000150.1 GCA_028706735.1 Thiomonas sp. | reverse complement strand
CCCCTGGGCGATGCCTGGGCTGAAGCGGCGCAGGCGCTGGCCGCAGCCCATCTGGACTACGGCCACGGCTGCACCAATGCCGAGGACGAGGCGGCTTGGCTGGTGCTGCACGCAGCGGGCTTGACTGCCGCCGAGGCTGGACAGTTCGACGCCCATGCCCGGCAAGCACTCACCGCGCAGCAACTCCAGCAGGCGCGGGCCATCACCGCGCAACGCATCGCCACGCGCCAGCCCCTGGCCTATCTGCTCGGCGAAGCGTGGCTGGCCGGCCTGCGGTTCACTGTCGACCCGCGCGTGATCGTGCCGCGTTCCTTCATTGCCGAATTGCTCGACCAGGGCGCGCTCGATCCCTGGCTTGGCACGCCGCCGCAGCGCATTCTCGATATGTGCACCGGCTCCGGCTGCCTGGCCATTCTTGCCGCGCTGGCCTGGGAGGACGCGGGGGTGGACGCCGCCGACCTGTCGCCGGACGCCCTGGCTGTGGCGCAGATCAACCGTGCCGACTACGCGCTGCAAGACCGCGTGCACCTCATCGCCTCCGATCTATGGAGCGCTTTTGCCGCACACCCCGCCAGCGGCTACGACCTGGTGCTGTGCAATCCGCCCTATGTGCCGACGGCCAGCATGCAGGCGCTGCCCGAGGAATACCGTCATGAGCCCGTGCTCGCGCTGGCGGGCGGTGCGGATGGCATGGACCTGGTGCGCCGGTTTTTGCGCGACGCGCCGCCGCATCTCGCACCGCATGCCGTGGTTGTGCTGGAAGTGGGCAATGAGCGCGCCGCATTCGAGGTGGCTTTCCCGCAACTGCCCGCGGTCTGGCTTGATACCGAACTTCACCCCGAGGCAGTCTGCCTGCTGCTTGCAGACGATCTGCGCGCCGCGTTTGCACCCGGAGCCTCGACATGATCCGCCTCACCGACATCGTGTTGCGGCGGGGGATCCAGGTGGTGCTCGATCATGCCAGCCTCACCCTGCATCCGGGCGACAAGGTCGGCCTGGTGGGCGTGAACGGCGCTGGTAAAACCTCGTTGTTTTCGTTGCTGCTCGGCACGCTGCTTGAAGACGCGGGCACAGTGGAAAAACCGGCCAACTGGCGTCTGGCGACGGTTGCGCAAGACGTGCCCGACACCGACGCCACCGCGACCGACTTCGTGTTGCAAGGTGACGTCTCCCTGTGCGCGGCGCAGCAGGCATTGCAAGCCGCAATGGAGGCGCCCGAGCACGACGAGGCCGCCAGTCATGCCCTTGGCGAAGCGCAGCATGCTTTTGAGCTGGCCGACGGCTACACCGCGCGGGCGCGGGCAGAGGCTTTGCTGCTCGGCCTGGGATTCAGCGTGGCGGAGTTGCGCAAGCCGGTGCCGCAGTTTTCCGGCGGCTGGCGTATGCGGCTGGCGCTGGCGCAGGCCTTGTTCGCGCCCAGCGACTGCCTGCTGCTCGACGAGCCGACCAATCACCTCGACCTGGATGCGCTGGTCTGGCTGGAACAATGGCTCGCGCGTTACCCTGGCCTGCTGCTGGTCATTTCGCACGACCGCGAATTTCTCGACGCCATCTGCCGCGTCACCGTCCATCTCGACGGTGGCAAGCTCACACGTTATGGCGGCAATTACACCTTGTTCGAGGAACAGCGTGCAGAAAAAATCATGCAGCAGCAGGCCGCGTTTTCACGGCAGCAACAGGACATTGCGCGCCTGACGCGCTTTGTCGAACGCTTTCGCGCCAAGGCGACCAAGGCGCGCCAGGCGCAAAGCCGCATGAAGGCGCTGGAACGCATGGAACGGCTGGCGCCGGTGTATCTCAGCGGCGCACTGCGGATCGAACTGTTGGAGCCCCTGAGCCTGCCGCAGCAACTCCTCACCCTGCACGAGGTGTGCTGCGGCTACGGCGATCCGCCCATTCTGAATGGGGTCAGCCGCGTCGTGACCGGTGGCCTGCGCCTGGGCATTCTGGGGGCCAACGGACAGGGCAAATCCACCCTGGTCAAGACGTTGGCTGGCGTGCTGCCGCTGTTGTCCGGCCAGCGCATCGAAGGCAAGGGGCTGGTGATCGGCTACTTTGCCCAGCAGGAAGTGGATGTGCTGCGGCTGGATGAATCGCCCCTTCAGCACATGCAGCGTCTGGCGCGCGACATCGCGCCCAAGACCACCGAGCAGGAATGGCGCAACTGGCTGGGCCGCTATCAGTTTGATGGCGACATGATGCTGCGTGCCTGTGGCAGTTTTTCCGGCGGAGAAAAGGCGCGCCTGGCACTCGCGCTCGTCATCTGGCGCAAGCCCAACCTGCTGCTGCTCGACGAACCAACCAATCACCTCGATCTCGCCACCCGCGAGGCGCTAGCCATGGCCTTGCAGGACTTCGCCGGTACGGTGCTGCTGGTGTCACACGACCGCGCCCTGTTGCGCGCCACCTGCGATGCCTTCTGGCTGGTGGCCGACGGCCAGGTGCAAGACTTCGACGGCAGCCTCGACGACTATCAGCAATGGGCCCTCGCACGCACCAAGCAGCGGCAAAATGCGGCGCAGGCCAAGCCGCAGGCTGTTGTGAACACGCCAGAGCCGGAGACTGCCCCGGCCGACCGCAAGGAAGCCCGCCGCCAGCAGGCCGAGCTGCGGCAACAACGCACGCAGCAACTCAAGCCGATCAAGGCCGAGTTCAGCAAGGTGGAGGTCGAGATGCGCCAGCTTGAGGCGGACCGCGCGGCGCTGGAAGCAGCGCTTGCGCAGCAGAGCCTGTCGTCGGCGGAGCGCATGGAGCAGGGCAGACGGCACCACGCACTCTCTGAGCGCATTGCTTTGCTCGAAGAACGCTGGCTGGAGCTGGGCGAGAAACTCGAAGCACTGCAGTCTGCTTGATGGCCTGCTTGATCAAGGCGAAATTTGATCAATGCTGATATGCGGACGTATCGATCCGAGTAAATTGGTTAACGTTTCTTTTACTGCCGTTCTCCTTGCGTCAAGTGGCGGCAATCATCCCCCGGAGTTCCAATGAAACAAACCCTGCTGCAAGAAAAATATCCCGTCTACGTTGCCGAAGTCTCCAAATCCGAGACCCGCTACACCTCGGTGGGCGAAGTTGTCGAGTACTTCAAGGAAAAAATCGCCTCCAACCCCAAGGTGAAATTCATCGCCGTGTTCGATCATTTCGAACACACCACCAACATCGGCGGCACCATTGCTCCGGAGATCAAGGCGGCGGCGGAAGTGATTTTCTGCTTCGGCATTGCCTTGCCCAACCCCATGGTGCTGGCGGTGCGCCCGCGCTCCATCGGCATTGCCGACATGGGCGACAAGTTTGTGGTCACCTTCCTCGAAGCCCCCATGGCGCCGGCCAACGAAGCCATGGAAGCCTGGACCAAGGGCCTGCACAACAAGGACTGAGGCCTATTCAGTCTGGCGCCGTACAGCCGCGCCGTGTCGTCAAGAAGCACCGCTGATCTTGTCGCGGTGCTTTTTTTTACGCGTCGTGTTGGCTTGGGTTCAGGGCTGGATTCAGCGCACCGGCTTTCGCGCCACGCGCCAGAGCAGAGCGGCAAAGCTACTCGCCGCCACCGCCAGGCCGGCGGTGTTGCCCATCCAGAAACCTGCCGCACCTTGCAACGCCAACGGGCTGATGCCCAGGGTGTTGAACCCCAGGATGTAGCCGCCGCCAAGGCCGATGCCCCAAAGGGACAGCGCATACAGCACGCTAGGCAGCACGGCGATGTGGTACGAGCGCAGCACGAAGGCGCTGCTCGACTGCACCGCGTCAAACACCTGATAGAGCGCGATGAAAAGAAAGAGGTGATAGGCGACGGCCTGCACCTTGGGGTCGGACGTGTACCAGCCGATGATTTGGCCGCGTCCCATCCAGACCGCCAGACCGATGCAGACCGAGAGCAATGCCGCAGCCCCCACGCCGCTCCAGGCCGTGTGTCGCGCCGCGCGGGCGTCGCCTGCGCCGAGGTGCTGCGCCACCACTGAGCCCGTGGCGATGGAGATGGAGAGCGGCAGCATGTAAAGCACGGTGGCGAAGTTGGCGGTGATCTGGTGCGCCGCGAGCACGGTGTCTCCCAGACGTGCGATGAACAGCGCCATGAAAGTGAAAGCGGACACCTCGACCAGCAGGCTCAGCCCGATCGGCCCGCCCAGGCGCAGCAGATGGCGCTGCGCATCCCAATCCGGCCAGTCCCAACGCGAAAGCGCCGCGTAAGGGCGCAACGCGGCGCTGTGCCGGTGCTGGAGCAGCGCCAAAGCGAGCAGGCCGTACTGGGTCAGCACCGTCGCCATGGCACAGCCCGTCGCGCCAAGCGGCGTCATGCCATGCAGGCCAAACTGGCCGGGCAGCAGGAACAGGGCATTGAGCAGAAGTTTGGCGAGCAGACCGCCGATCTGCAGGGACGCGGTGAGCAAGGGCCTGGAAATAGCCTGGCTCAGCGCTGCATGCACGCGGAATGCCAGGGCGGCGGGCAGGCCAAGGGCGAGGATGGCAAGGTAACGGTCAACCATCGGGTCGCGCGCTTGTCCGGTGAGCGCCAGCAAGGGCTGCGGCCAAAGCAAGACGCTCATGCCAATGAGGCAAAGGCCGCCCGCCAGCCAGAGCCCCTGGCGAAAGCTGGCCCCCACGACTTGTGGCGTGCCCGCGCCGAAGCCGCGCCCCAAAGTGGGCAGCAGCGACTGAGTGACCCCAGAGAGGGAGACGTACAGTGTGATGTAGATCGCCTGGCCGATGGACAAGGTCGCGAGATTGGCCGTGGTGGAGTAATGCCCGAGCATCACCGTGTCGGCCACGCCAAAGCCGATGACCGCAAGCTGGCCGATCAGCACGCTCACGGCCAGCCGCAACAGATCGCGCAGTGGACGCATGGGATGGGCGCTTTAAGGCGCCGGGGATGACAGCCGCTGGTACAGGAAGAGCGGCGCATCGCGCTCGCCGGGACGGCCGCCGCGCCAGATCAGGCGCCACTGCGCGGCCGGTCCCGGGAGCTGCGCGCCGAGGGCGTAAGTGCAGAGCGCGCTTTTGGCGGGAGAGAAGTCGAGATGGCTCCAGTAGCCGATCAAGGCTTGCGAGGTCAGGTCGATCCCAGATGGCTGCAGGCAGGGCGTGCCTACCTTCATGGACAAGGCGCTGGATGCCTGCACCGCGTGCGCGACGTCGGCGCCGACGTTTCGGTAGGTGCTGGCGTAATTCAGCACCGGCATCCACAGGCTGCCGACCAGCACCCAGGCCAGGGTGACGCCACTGGCCGACAGCACCATGCCCTTCCACAGCGGATGGCGATGCCGTCCGGTGCGCCAGATCACGATCGCCGCCCAGGCGGCCGTGGCGAGCAGCGAGATGCTCAGGGCGAGGGGATCAAGACTGAACTGGAAGCCTGGCGCCAGCCGCGCAATATTAGCCGCCGGCTGGGGCGGCCACCCTGTGAGCATGGCCAGCCACATCACCCAGACGACCAGCGCGAGCAAGCTGTAGAGCAGCACGGCAAACCAGTCGATCGCCGCCAGCCCCGCACGGCGCATCACCGGCAGCGCGAAGCCGGCCAGAATGGCCATCGGCGGGAGAGACAGCAGAAAGACCTTGTCGTTATTGCCGAGCGCAAGCGCGCTGAGCAAGGCCAGCAGGGCCAGCGCCCAGGCAGGCTGCAAGTGCCTGGCCTGCAGCGATTCACGCCAGCGCCACAGGGCCCACAAGGCCAGCGGCCAGGCTGGCCAGGTGAACCAGAGGCCGATGCGGAAAAAATTGCCGATCTCGTTCAGGCTCGGCCATTGGCCATGCAATGACCAGCCGAGTTGTGATTCGGCCCACAAGCCAGACAACAGACCGGCGCTCAAGGCCATGACGAGTCCCCAGCCACTCTGCCGCAGGTTGCGCCAGAGAAGAAGAGACAGCGTGAGTGTCAGCAACAGGGCAAACCACCCCGCCGATGTCAGCGACAGGCTGATCAATCCCAACGCGATGATGCCCGCCGATTTCCACGGCTTGCGCGGCTGCAGCGACACGCCCAGCAACACCGCGCTCACCGCAGCGAGTTGCAGCACCTGGGTGGAGGCTTCGTGACCACGGCCCAGCAAACCCAGCGTGGCCAGCAGGGTGAGGAGCACGCCATCGGCGATGGCGCGGGCGTAGTCGCTAGGGGCTATGGGCGGCCCGAAGGCGGGCGGCACCGGCTGCGCAGAGTCATGGCGCGCAAAATGAAACGCGGCGTACCAGGTCAGGCTCATGCTCGCGCCCAGCGCCAACATGAAGGGAATTCGCGAGGCCAGAACCGGGCCAGTCCACGCGCCAAACGCTTGAATGGACCATGCTCCCAGCCAGTGCGTCAACCAGCCGCCGTGGATGGCGTGCCCGTATAGCACGGGTCGAAACCAGTCGGTTGCTCCCTGCGCCATCTGCCACATCACTGCGAAGCTCAGACCGTCCGTGCGCCAGGGATCGCGTCCCAGAAAGCCAGGGAGGACGTACGCCAGACACAGCAGCAACAGCAACGGCCGCGGCAATTTTCCGACTGCGCCGGCTTGCAAGGCAGGGCGCGCCGGCGGTCTGCGGGTCTGTCCGTGCGAGAAAGCCGAACTCATAGATGGGGCAGGGTGGACGCTTTGAAAATGACAACGGGCAGCTGCGCTGCCCGTTCAGTCAATCGCCCGCGGGATTGCTCTCAAGGAAACGCAGGGCCGCCCCAAGTTTTCTTGACCCCCACGGGGGGGCTGGGCCATCCCCCTCCCGACCTCCCCCACGCCGTGGGGGAGGTGAGATCACTCCCTCCCCGCTCGTGGGGATGGATGGGGTGGGGAGTGCCCGGCCCGAGGGGCGCTCAGACCGCGTT